>CBFGNA010000129.1:0-6781 GCA_965650045.1 uncultured Polaromonas sp. | reverse complement strand
CTGGTGAGCCATGATCGAGAAGACCGCTAGCCCCGCGCAGGAGATTGCCACGATGCGCGAGGTCCACATGTGTATTCGTCGCCCGCCGATCGCATACAGCACGTGGCCTCCATCGAGCTGCCCGACTGGGTGGTGATCGCTGCGGTCAGCGTGGTCTTGCCATGGTCAACGTGCCCAATCGTGCCGACGTTGACATGCGGTTTGGTCCGCTCAAATTTGCCTTTTGCCATTTCAAATCTCCAGTAAAGAACGTGCCCGTGTGAGGTTTAACGTCTGCACTGTGTTGCTGGTTCCATCGCCACGGGCAGCGGGGGGCACACAATCGCAGACAAAAAAAGTGGTGCCGGCCCTTGCGGACCGGCACCGGTTTACTTACTTGGCACGGGCGGCCATGATGGCTTCCGACACATTGCGCGGTGCTTCAGAGTAGTGCTTGAACTCCATGGAGTACGTGGCACGACCCTGCGACATCGAGCGCAGAGTGGTCGAGTAGCCGAACATCTCGGACAGCGGCACCTCGGCCTTGATGGCCTTGCCGCCGCCGACCATGTCTTCCATGCCTTGCACCATGCCGCGGCGTGAGGACAGATCGCCCATCACGTTGCCGGCGTAGTCTTCAGGCGTCTCGACTTCCACAGCCATCATGGGCTCCAGAATCACGGGGCCAGCTTTCTTGCAGCCTTCCTTGAAGCCAAAGATTGCAGCCATCTTGAAGGCCAGTTCGTTCGAGTCCACGTCGTGGTACGAACCGAAGTGCAGGGTGACTTTCACGTCCACCACCGGATAACCAGCCAGAACGCCCGAGGTCACGGCTTCGTTGATACCCTTCTCGACCGCAGGAATGAACTCGCGCGGAACCACGCCACCCTTGATGGCGTCCACAAACTCGATGCCCTTGCCGGCTTCGTTGGGCTCAATCTTGAGCACCACGTGGCCGTACTGGCCCTTGCCGCCGGACTGGCGCACGAACTTGCCTTCGGCCTCTTCAACGGTCTTGCGGATGGTTTCACGGTAAGCCACCTGCGGCTTGCCGACATTGGCCTCCACGCCGAATTCGCGCTTCATGCGATCCACAATGATCTCGAGGTGCAACTCGCCCATGCCGCCGATGATGGTCTGGCCGGATTCCTCGTCCGTGTTGACGCGGAAGGAAGGATCTTCGTTGGCCAGGCGCGACAGCGCGATGCCCATCTTTTCCTGGTCGGCCTTGGTCTTGGGTTCCACGGCCTGGCGGATCACCGGCTCAGGGAACACCATGCGCTCAAGCAGCACGATCGAATCCGGATCGCACAGGGTTTCACCCGTGGTCACGTCTTTCAGGCCCACGCAGGCAGCGATGTCACCGGCGCGGATTTCGCTGACTTCCTCGCGGTTGTTGGCATGCATCTGCACGATACGGCCGATACGCTCTTTCTTGCCGCGAATCGGGTTGTAAACGGTGTCGCCCTTTTTCAGGACGCCGGAATACACACGCACAAAGGTCAGCTGGCCCACAAACGGGTCGGTCATCAGCTTGAATGCGAGTGCAGAGAACTTCTCGGCATCGTCAGCCTTGCGGGTGACAGGCGTTTCGTCCTCGGCCATACCCTTGACCGGCGGAATGTCCACGGGCGAAGGCATGAACTCGATCACGGCGTCCAGCATGCGCTGCACACCCTTGTTCTTGAAGGCCGAGCCGCAATACATCGGCTGGATCTCGCTGGCGATGGTGCGCGTGCGGATGCCCAGCTTGATTTCTTCTTCGGTCAGCTCGCCCTCTTCGAGGTACTTGTTCATCAGCTCTTCGGAAGCTTCTGCAGCAGCCTCGACCATCTTTTCGCGCCACTCCTTGGCGGTTTCGACGAGCTCGGCCGGAATGTCGCGGTAGTCGAACTTCATGCCCTGCGACGCCTCATCCCAGATGATGGCTTTCATCTTGATCAGGTCCACCACACCGGTGAAGTTTTCCTCGGCACCAATGGGGATCACCATGGGGACCGGGCTGGCCTTGAGGCGCAGCTTCATCTGCTCGACCACCTTGAAGAAGTTGGCACCGGTACGGTCCATCTTGTTCACGAAGGCCAGGCGGGGCACCTTGTACTTGTTGGCCTGGCGCCACACGGTTTCCGACTGGGGCTGAACGCCGCCGACGGCACAGTACACCATGCAGGCGCCGTCGAGCACGCGCATGGACCGCTCCACCTCGATGGTGAAGTCCACGTGGCCAGGGGTATCGATGATGTTGATGCGGTGCTCAGGCAGGGACGTGTCCATGCCCTTCCAGAAGCAGGTGGTTGCAGCGGAAGTAATCGTGATGCCACGCTCCTGCTCCTGCTCCATCCAGTCCATGGTGGCCGCGCCGTCGTGAACTTCACCAATCTTGTGGTTCACGCCGGTGTAGAAAAGGATCCGCTCGGTGGTGGTGGTTTTGCCGGCGTCAATGTGCGCGGAAATACCAATGTTGCGGTAGTTTTGAATGGGGGTAGCGCGGGACATAAATTACTTTCAGTTCGGGATCGAACAAAGACTCGTTGCTAAAACACTTTTCATGTTTTCTCTACGCGTCTGCCAGCTGCGCGTTTTGCACGCAGCTGGCAGAAAATTGGGCTGAACCGGCAGGAATCAAGGCGGCTGCGCACCTTGAAACCCCGCCAGCAACGCGTCAAACCCGCGCAGCAAACATGGCAACCGCTCTTAGAAGCGGAAGTGGCTGAAAGCCTTGTTGGCTTCGGCCATGCGATGCACTTCATCGCGCTTTTTCATGGCACCGCCACGGCCTTCCGTGGCTTCCATCAGCTCATTGGCCAGACGCAAGGACATGGACTTTTCACCGCGCTTCTTGGCGGCTTCTTTCAGCCAGCGCATGGCCAGGGCCATGCGGCGGACCGGGCGCACTTCAACCGGCACCTGGTAGTTGGCACCGCCCACGCGGCGGGACTTCACTTCAACCATGGGCTTGATGTTGCCGATGGCCATGTGGAAGGCCTCCAGCGGATCTTTGCCCGGGTTCTTTTTCTCGATGAAGTCGAGCGCACCGTAAATGATGCGCTCTGCGACGGCCTTCTTGCCGCCTTGCATGATCACGTTCATGAATTTGGCAAGGTCAACATTGCCGTATTTCGGATCAGGAAGAATTTCACGTTTAGGGACTTCGCGACGACGTGGCATTTTTTCACCTCTTTGCTTCAGTTGGCAGAGCCGTTTCGGGCCATGCCGCGAGGGTTATCAAAACCCTCACTTACTCGACCGGTGCAAGGATTTGCACTTGGGTCACTTCGTTTCAACCACCTGCCAGGACGATTGAAACACCTTGTTTTGAAGACGTTGTGACAACTTCTTCTGGCTCGAACCGCAAGGCTCGGGCCGGTGGGGCTTATTTGGCCTTGGGCTTTTTCGCACCGTACTTGGAGCGCGACTGCTTGCGATCTTTCACGCCTTGCAGATCGAGCGAACCACGCACGATGTGGTAACGCACACCGGGCAGATCCTTGACACGACCGCCGCGAACCAGCACGACGCTGTGCTCCTGCAAGTTGTGGCCTTCGCCGCCGATGTAGGAAATGATTTCAAAACCGTTGGTCAGGCGCACCTTGGCGACCTTACGCAGAGCGGAGTTGGGCTTCTTGGGCGTCGTGGTGTACACACGGGTGCACACACCGCGGCGCTGCGGAGAGTTTTCCATCGCAGGGCTTTTGGACTTGATCTTTTCGACCTCGCGCCCCTGACGGACTAGCTGATTAATGGTTGGCATGTAAAAACGTCCCTAAACGTCTGATTTCTGACTCGACTCGATACCTGAAACTCAATACGTGAATATTGACCTGAAAACGAAAATCTCCCCGGAAATTCCGGAAAAGCCTTCGAGTGTAGCAGTTTGGGGCGCTCGCCGCAATCGGGCTGGCGCCGGGCCGGCCTCCGGTCCTTGTGGGGCTGAGGCCTCGCAGCCCGCCGGGAAAACCAAAAAGTCCCGAAAAAGCCGAAAAAACCAGGAAGCGGCGCTTATTTGATCCAGAGGCGGATCGAATCCCAGGCGCGGCCCAGGATGCCGGCCTCTTCGCCCGTCTCCAGCGCCACCAGCGGAATGTCGGCCACGGGCTGGCCGGCGCCGGTGGTGACCTTGAGGGTTCCGAGGGCCTGGCCCTTGATATAAGGCGCGACCAGCGGGTCGGGCCGGGCCACCTGGGTCTGGACTTTGGCCGAGCTGCTGGCGGGGATGGCGATCACGATGGCCCGGGGCTGGCCCAGCTTGACCGTATTCGACGTGCCTTTCCACACACTGGGCGAGGCGACCGCCTGGCCGGCATCGAACAGCTTGACGGCCTCAAAGGCGGTGTAGCCCCAGTTCAGCAGCTTTTGTGACTCGTTGGCCCGGTCGCTGTCGCTGTTTGTGCCCAGCACAATGGCCAGCAGGCGCCGGCTGCCGGGGGCGCCGGCGGTGCCGAGGTTCGGGAAGTCGCGTTTGGCCGTGGCAATCATGCAGTAGCCGGCCGCATTGGTGTGGCCGGTTTTCAGGCCATCCACCGACGGATCGCGAAACAGCAGGGTGTTGCGGTTGGTGTCGTTGGCCGCTGGCGTGCCCGGGTAGCGGTATTTCTTGATCGCCGAAAAACCCATGTAATCCGGGAAGTCCTGCATCAGCCGGGTGGACAGGATGCTCAGGTCGCGGGCGGTGGTGGTGTGGCCCACCTCGGTCAGGCCTTCGGGGTTTTTGTAGCTGGTCGAGTTCATGCCCATCGCCTTGGCTTGCTGGTTCATCAACATGACAAAGTTCTCGGCGGTGCCGCCCACGCCCTCGGCCAGCGCCATGGTGGCGTCGTTGCCCGACTGGACGATCATGCCCTTGATGAGGTCTTCCACCGGCACCTGCATCTTGGGATCAATGAACATGCGGGAGCCGGGCATCTTCCAGGCGCGTTCGCTGACCGGGAAGGTTTGCTTGAGGTCGATTTTTTTGGACTTGAGGGCGTCGAAGACCAGGTACTCGGTCATGAGCTTGGTCAGCGAGGCCGGCTCCACCGGCGAGTCGATGTTCTTGGCGGCCAGGATCTGGTTCGCCGTGACGTCCAGCAGCAAATAGGAGCGGGCAGCCACTTCCGGCGGCTGCGGCATCTGGGCCTGCGCAGCCGGCAGGAAAAACGCAGAACACACAACACCCAGGGAAACGGCCAGGCCGCGAAAAGCTGTCAAAAAACGCATGGGGGGATCAACCTGAAGATGAAAGACGGGAAAAAAGACAAGACGGAGACGTAAACGGGGGAAGGAAAACGCTCAACGCAGATGGCGCGCGACCAGACTTTTCAGAAGCGGCAATTGTCCATGAAAGAAGTGCCCGCCTCCGGGAACAACCGTAACAGGCAGTAGCTGCGGCCGGGCCCAGTCCATCACGGCCTCCAGCGGCACCGTGTCGTCCTGTTCGCCGTGGATCACCAGGGTCTGCTCATGCGCGTCCGCGGGAATCTGCGCCACCGTGAAACGGCTGGCGGCCGGGGCCACCAGCACCAGCCGCTCCACCGGACGCGCAGGCTGCAGCCGGGCAAACACCTGGGAGCACACAAAACCGCCGAAGGAAAAGCCGGCCAGCGCCAGCGCGCCATCTGGTGCGGCCTCCTGCACCACGGCCAGCATGTCGTCAACCTCGCCGCGGCCCTCGTCATACGCCCCTTCACTCGCGCCCACACCCCTGAAGTTGAAGCGCACCGCAGTCCAGCCGCTTTGGGTGAAGGCACGCGCCACGGTCTGCACCACCTTGTTGTCCATGGTGCCGCCGAACAGCGGATGCGGGTGGGCAATGACGGCAACGCCGCGCGACGCACCGGACGGCGCGTCCAGGGCCATTTCAAGCACGCCGGTCGGTCCGGGAAAACTGGTTTTCTGGGTGTGGGCGTTCAAGGGGCAACTTTCTGGGGAATAAATGTATTGAATTTGCTATTGAATCAATAGCTGCTTGTGCCCGCCCGTCGGGGGCTGGCGGCACAAATCATCCCTATTTTCCGTGGCCAGCCTCAGCGCCCGAGATGCGCCGGTGTCAGCAGCCTTTCGACCACCTGGCCGCGCTGAAGATGCGACTCGACGATTTCATCGATGTCGTGGGCATCGACATAGGTGTACCAGACCGCCTCGGGATAGACCACGGCCACCGGCCCGCCGGCGCAGCGGTCCAGGCAACCTGCCTTGTTGACGCGGACCTTGCCGGGGCCGGCCAGGCCGGCGGCCTTGACCTGCGCCTTGCAGCGCTCAAAACCCTGTTGCGCACGGTGGTTGGCGCAGCTGTCTTCACCGTTTTCGCGCTGGTTCAGGCAAAAGAAAATGTGCCGTTCGTAATAGGAATCCGTGGGTGCGGCGGCCGGGGCCGCGCCTGTCGCGCTGGAAGGAGTCATGCGCCGATTTTACTTTCGCCGGCTTCTCCTGCCTTGCGTACGGACAAACGCACCAGCACATAGACCAGCGCCGCAAACGGCCAGAGCCAGCCCAGCCATTGCGCCAGGCCATTGAAGCGCACAAAACGCCCCTGCTCCCAGATCTGCAGGGTTTCGGCAAAGTAAGGGCCGGCCGGCGCCTGGTTCAGCAGCGACAGGTGCACACACAGCGCCACCAGCAGCAGCGCGGCACTGGCGCGGCGCGGCACCGGCAACAGCAGCAGCGCCAGCACGCCGCCCATGACCAGACCGACCTGCACCGGCAGGTCCAGCCAGGCCCAGGCATGGTCCGGGCCGTAGCTGAGTGCCGCTGACAACGCCGTGAGCGCCACACCGGCGCCCAGCAAGCCCACCAGCAGAGCCGCGCGCTGCGGCCAGGTACGCAC
>CBFGNA010000128.1:0-6792 GCA_965650045.1 uncultured Polaromonas sp. | reverse complement strand
CGTGCCGGTGGACCTAAACGGCGCGAACGCCGACGTTGCCGTGGGTTGCGGCTACAAATACCTCAACGGCGGCCCCGGCGCGCCGGCCTTTGTCTGGGTCAACCCGGCCCATGCCGACCGGTTCCGGCAGCCGCTGTCAGGCTGGTGGGGCCATGCCGCCCCGTTTGAATTCACGCCGGGCTACCGGCCTGCGCCCGGCGTCACGCGTTACCTGTGCGGCACCCAGCCCATCCTGAGCCTGGCGGCGCTGGAGTGCGGGCTGGACGTGTTTGGCGCGGCCGAGGCCCTGGGCGGCATGGCGGCGTTGCGGGCCAAGTCGCTGGCGCTGACCGACCTGTTCATTGCGCTGGTGGAAGAACGCTGCGGCGGGCACGGCCTGGGCCTGGCCACGCCGCGCGACCACGCACAACGCGGCTCGCAGGTCTGCCTCACCAGAAGCCAGGGCCCCCACGCTCCGCCGCTTCGCGGGTCGCTGCCCCCCGAGGGGGCCATCACCGTCTTGGGGCGGCCCGGCGACAGTGACTCGGGCGCCTACGCCATCATGCAGGCGCTGATCCAACGCGGTGTGATCGGCGACTTCCGCGCCGGTGATACTTCGACCGGCTCAGCGCGAACGGCAACACCCGACATCCTGCGTTTCGGCTTCACGCCGCTGTACCTCGGATTTGAAGACGTCTGGCATGCAGTCGAACACCTGAAGCAGGTGCTGGAAACCGGTGAATGGCAAAACGCCGAGTTCAACCAGAAACACGCGGTGACCTGACCATGCGCACCCCCGAAAACATCGTCGCCGACGAAAAAGCCCAGCTCGACTTCAGCCGTGACATGAGTTACGGCGACTACCTGCAGCTTGACGCCATCCTGGGCGCACAAAAGCCGCTGTCACCGGCGCACGACGAAATGCTGTTCATCGTGCAGCACCAGACCAGCGAGCTCTGGATGAAGCTGATGCTGCACGAGTTGCGCGCGGCGATGGCCAATGTGGCCGCCGATGAACTCGGTGATGCCTTCAAAAAACTCGCGCGCGTGAGCCGCATCATGGAGCAGCTGGTGCACGCCTGGGACGTGCTGGCCACCATGACACCGCCCGAATACAGCGCCATCCGGCCTTACCTCGCCAACTCCAGCGGTTTCCAGAGCGCGCAATACCGCTGCATCGAATTCGCGCTGGGCAACAAGAATGCCGCCATGCTCAAGCCGCACGCGCACCGCCCCGACCTGCTGGCGCAGGTGCAGGCCGCCTACGAAGCGCCTTCGCTCTACGACGAGGCCCTGCGCCTGCTGGCCCGGCGCGGCCTGCCGGTCCCGGCCAGCCACACGCAGCGCGACTGGACCCAGGCCTATGTGGAAAGCGAGGCCGTCGAGCAGGCCTGGCTGGTGGTGTATCGCGACCCGAAAAAATACTTTGACCTGTACCAGCTCGGCGAAGAACTGACCGACCTGGAGGACGCCTTCCGCCTCTGGCGCTTCCGCCATGTGACCACCGTGGAACGCGTGATCGGCTTCAAGCGCGGCACCGGCGGCACGGGCGGTGTGAGTTATCTGCGCAAGATGCTGGATGTGGTGCTGTTTCCGGAGATCTGGAAGCTGCGGACAGATTTATGAGTCAAATCGGGCTGTAACCCACGCCAGTCAAGCGTCACCAGCTATTGGATTCATAGCGTTTGCGTCACGCTGCGCCTGTGGTTCGCGCTGGACAGTAGGCGCAACGCCCCACTCCCTCCCCAACCCCTCCCTCGCCCCGCTGGGCGATGGCAGAGGACTTCATGTGGACGCGTGCGCTGCGATCGCGTGCAAACATGACCGACTGTTGGGATTCCCGTCCTTGAAGCGCTTCGCGCTTCAAGGACTCCGGATTTGTCCCCGCATTGGTTTCTTGTCTTCCTTCCCCACCCGTCGGGCTGGGCCGAGGAGCGCAGGTCAAAGCGGATCAGGGATCGCGATTGTCTGAGGCGAAGCCGAGTTCGAGCGAGACCCCGCTTTGACCGAGCGCCGGAGGTTGCCCCGGAGCGCAGCGCAGGGGACCCAGACCATCGGGTCGCCTTTTCTTTGGTGACTTTCTTTTGGCGAAGCAAAAGAAAGTTACTTGCCGCCGGGCAACCCCCGGCTTGTTGGCAAGCCTCGTTTAAACGAAGCGAAGAAGGCTTCGACAAGCTCAGCCCGAACGGTGGAGGCGGGCTCGGCGCTCAGGGCCCGCCATAGAGCCAGGGCAGGTCGAGCAAGCGCTCGCCGAGCAGCTTCATCGACACATCCCGTCCCCACCGCAGCTCCCCATCGGCATGAAAAATCTGCCCGTTGCGGATGGCGCGCTGCTGCACCCGCGCATTGCGCTGCCAGCGGTTGAGCGCGTAACGCTGCAGCATGGTCGGCACACTGAGCGCCGGATCCAGCGCCTGCGCCAGCGTGCGGCCCAGTTCGGCCGCATCTTCTATGGCCATGCCCGCGCCCTGGGCCAGGTAGGGCCGCATCGGGTGTGCCGCATCGCCAAGCAGGGCCACGCGCCCGACAGCCTGCTGATACGCCCCCTCCATGGGTGGCCTGTCGCACAGCGCCCACAGGCGCCAGGCAGGAACGGCGCGTATGAGGTTTTGCAGGGCCACACAGGTTCCCGTCAAGGCAGCAATCAGGTCCTGGGCCCCGGTGCCGTGGTCCCAGTTGTCGAGATCAGGTGGCGCCTCGCCCTGCACGATGGCCACAACATTGAGCCACTCGCCGCCATGTACCGGGTACTGCACCACGTGCAGCCGCGGCCCCAGCCACGCGTTGACATCGTTGGAGCGCAAGGCTTGCGGCAGGTCGGCCTGCCGCACCAAAGCGCGATAGGCCAGATGGCCGGTGCTACGCGGCGGGCCGTCGCCCAGCAGCCATTGCCGCACCGGGCTCCACAGGCCGTCGGCGCCCACCAGCACCTCGGCTTCGACCGGCGGATCATCGCCGCTCTGGACGGTCACGGTGTTCGCGTCCTGGGTGAAACGGCTCAGGGTGTGATTGAGCTTGAGGCGCACCCCTGCAGAGCGCACGGCATCGAGCAACAAGGCATGCAAATCAGCACGGTGCACGGTGGCATACGGCGCGCCGTAACGCTGGCGCATGCTCTCGCCGAGCTGCAAGCGCCCCAGCGTGTGACCCGACAGGGCGCTGCGCACCTCCAGTTGCCGGGGGAAGGCGGCCACGCCCGCCAGGCTGTCTGCCAGGCCCCAGCCCTGCAGCACCCGGACCACATTCGGTCCGAGCTGCACGCCTGCGCCGACCTCGCTGAACACCGGCGCACGTTCGTACAAACGCACGCCCCAACCCGCCCGTGACGCCGCCAGCGCGGCCGCGAGCCCGCCAATGCCGCCGCCTGCGATCAGGGCCTGCATGTGTGTCCCCGGCGATTCAAGTTCCCGACGCCCCCATGGCACAAGGCCTCAGGCGAGAAGCTGGCGAAGCACAAAAGGCAGGATGCCGCCGTGGCGGTAATAGTCCACCTCGATGGGGGTGTCGATGCGCAGGATCAGCTGCAGCTTGTGTTGCGTGCCATCACCGCGCGTGACGGTCAGCGTCGCCTCGCTTTGCGGCCTGAGGTCGGGATCGGTCGCGATGTCGATCAGCTCGTCACCGGTCAGGCGCAAGGTCTGCCAGGAGTCGCCAGGCTTGAACTGCAGCGGCAGTACGCCCATCCCGACCAGGTTGCTGCGATGGATGCGCTCGAAACTGCGCGCCACCACGGCCTGGATGCCCAGCAGTTGTGTGCCCTTGGCCGCCCAGTCGCGCGACGAGCCGGTGCCGTATTCCTCGCCGGCAAAAATGACCGTGGGCGTGCCCTGGTCCATGTATGTCATGGCCGCGTCGTAGATGGCCATCTTCTCGCCGCCCGGCTGGAACAGCGTGACGCCGCCCTCCTCGCGCGAGCCGTCCGGGCCGGCCGGGATCATCAGGTTCTTGATGCGCACATTGGCAAAGGTGCCGCGCATCATCACTTCGTGATTGCCGCGGCGCGCACCGTAGCTGTTGAAGTCGGCTTTCTGCACGCCATGGGCCAGCAGCCACTGGCCGGCCGGCGAGCTGCCCTTGATGGAGCCGGCCGGTGAGATGTGGTCGGTGGTGATGGAGTCGCCAAACAGCGCCATGATGCGCGCGCCCTTCACCGATGCAGCATCTTTTTGGCCTCCAGCCCCCGCCGGTCCTGCATCATCAGCTATGGTTTTCATAGCAAAATCAGTGAAAAACGGCGGTTCGGCGATGTAGGTGCTCCGCGGCCAGGTGTAGGTGTTGCCTTTGACGCCCTTGATGTTTTCCCACAGCTTGCCGGGTTCGGTGCCGACTTTGGCGTAGTTGTCGCGGAAGGCCTTGCCGTTCATTGCAAACTTCATCAGCTTGTAGATCTCGTCGCTGGTGGGCCAGATGTCGCCGAGATACACATCCTTGTCGCCCTTGCCCTTGCCGACCGGCTCGGTCATCAGGTCACGCATCACCGTCCCGGCAATCGCATAGGCCACCACCAGCGGCGGGCTGGCCAGGAAGTTGGCTTTCAGGTTGGGGTGGATGCGCGCCTCGAAGTTGCGGTTGCCTGACAGCACGGCGGCGCAGACCAGGTCGCTCTTGTTGATGACATCGTTGATCTCGGGCGTCAGGTCGCCGGCATTGCCGATGCAGGTCGTGCAGCCGTAACCGACCAGCGCAAAGCCGAGCTTTTCCAGATAAGGCAGCAGGCCGGTGTTGGTCAGGTATTCGGTGACGATGCGCGAGCCCGGTGCCAGCGAGGTCTTGATGTGCGGCTGCACCTTCAGCCCGGCTTCCACCGCTTTTTTCGCCAGCAGGCCGGCCGCCAGCAACACGCTGGGGTTGGAGGTGTTGGTGCAGCTGGTGATGGCAGCAATCAGCACATCGCCGTTGCCGATGGTGACGCTGCCTGTCTTCACGGACTTCACAGACTGCGTCGCCTTGGCACCGCCTTCGGACTGGGCAGCCGCCAGGGTCGGGCGGTTGCCCTCCATCTCGAACTCCATGCGCGGTGCACCGGCCGGGGTGGGCGGCGCGCCGGGCGCCGTGTCCGGTTCGGCGGGGCGCTCCTCCTGCGACGCCTGGTGCAGCAGGTGCCGCGTGGACAGCAGGGCCGCCGGCTGGTTGAAGCCATTCTCGGAATTGGGCTTGCTGAACAGGGAAGCAAACTGACTGGCCACCTGCCCCAGCTCGATGCGGTCCTGCGGGCGTTTGGGTCCGGCCAGGCTGGGGGTGACGTCGCCGAGGTCAAGCTTGACGACCTGCGAAAAATCAATGTCGCCGGGCAGCGGCACGCCGAACAGGCCCTGGGCGCGGAAGTAGGCTTCAAAGGCCTCGATCTCGCCCTTGGTGCGGCCGGTGCCGGTGAAGTACTCGATGGTTTTTTCATCGACCGGGAAGAAACCCATGGTGGCACCGTATTCCGGTGCCATGTTGGCAATCGTCGCGCGGTCCGGCAGGGCCAGCGTGCGTGTGCCTTCCCCAAAAAACTCCACAAACTTGCCGACCACCTTCTGCTTGCGCAGCTCTTCCGTCACGCGCAACACCAGGTCGGTGGCGGTCACGCCTTCCCGCAGCCGGCCGGTCAGCTCGAAGCCGACCACGTCCGGCGTCAGCATGTACACCGGCTGGCCCAGCATGGCGGCTTCGGCTTCAATGCCGCCCACACCCCAGCCGACCACGCCAATGCCGTTGATCATGGTGGTGTGGCTGTCGGTGCCGACCAGGGTGTCGGGGTAATACACACCGTCGCCGCCCTTGTGCACGCCGCGGGCCAGGTACTCCAGGTTGACCTGGTGCACGATGCCAAAGCCCGGTGGCACCACGCCAAAGGTGTCAAAGGCCTGCATGCCCCACTTCATGAACTGGTAGCGCTCGTTGTTGCGCTGGAACTCCAGCTTCATGTTCAGGTCCAGCGAGTTTTTCTTGCCGTAATAGTCCACCATGATGGAGTGGTCCACCACCAGGTCCACCGGCACCAGCGGCTCGATGCGTTTGGGGTTCTTGCCGAGCTTGACGGCGACCGCGCGCATCGCAGCCAGGTCGGCCAGCAGCGGCACGCCGGTGAAATCCTGCAGCACCACGCGTGAAACGACGAAGGGGATTTCCTCGGTGCGGTCGGCGTTCGGAAACCAGTTGGCGAGCTGGCGCACATGTTCGGCGCTGACCTTCTTGCCGTCGCAGTTGCGCAGCACCGACTCCAGCACGATGCGCATGGACACCGGCAGGCGCGACACCTTGGGAAACTGCTTGGCAAGGGCCGGCAGCGAGTGGAACTTGCCGGTCTTGCCGGAGGCGGTCTTGAAGGTTTTCAGGGTATTGGCAAACGCGTGGGCCATGGTGAACTCCTTTTTTATTGGTTTGACACTGCCCCATCGTACTGCCGCAGCAAGTCAACCACCGCAGGCGCCGCCAAACGCCCTGCAACCGCCTCAGGAACTGCGCTGCCGACCGGGCCGCTCAGCCCGCGGGATCCGGCAGGTAACGCACGGCCAGCACCCCGCTGATGGCACGCAGATGGTCCAGCACCGCCTCTCCAACGGGACTGTCCACGTCCACCAGGGTGTAGGCCATCTCGCCGCGCGACTTGTTGACCATGGTGTGGATGTTCAGGCCGGCCTGGGCCATGGCGGTTGAAATTTGGCCCAGCATGTTGGGCACGTTGGCGTTGGCAATCGCCACACGGTAAGCCGATTCGCGCGCCATCACCACGGCGGGAAAGTTCACGGCATTCACCACGTTGCCGTGTTCCAGGTAATCGCGCAGCTGGTCGGCCACCATGACGGCGCAGTTGTCCTCCGCCTCGCG
>CBFGNA010000127.1:0-6811 GCA_965650045.1 uncultured Polaromonas sp. | reverse complement strand
TTCCATGTTTTTTCTCGGCGAAATTTATGTGAATGTGGCCTTGCCGCCCAGCGAAGCGGTGACGCCGCATTGCGGCAGTTGCAGCGCCTGCATCGACATTTGCCCGACCCGGGCCATCGTCGCGCCGCACCGGCTCGATGCACGCCGCTGCATCTCTTACCTGACCATCGAACATTCGGGGTCCATTCCCCTGGAGCTGCGCCCGCTGATTGGCAACCGCATTTATGGCTGCGACGACTGCCAGCTGATCTGCCCCTGGAACAAGTTCGCACAGCGCAGCGCCTTGCCCGACTTCGACGAGCGCGAAGGCCTGAGCGGCCAGCAACTGGTCACGCTGTTTGCGTGGACCGAAGAGGCGTTCTTGCGCTACACCGAAGGCAGCGCGATCCGGCGCATCGGCCATGAGCGCTGGCTGCGCAATATTGCGGTCGGCCTGGGCAACGCCATCCAGGCCGGCGCGGACGGGGAGGGCGCGCTGAGGGCCGCCCTGCTGGCGCGGCGGGATCATGCCAGTGAGTTGGTGCGGGAGCATGTGGCGTGGGCGCTTTCGCTGCCAATTATGAATCAAATCGGCCTCCAGCCCTTGTCCAGCGGGCGTATCTAGCTCCTGATTTTGTAGCATTTTGTGCCGACCTTGCGCCGCTCCCTATAATCAGCCCCGTGCCAGCCAACCCATCCTCTCGCCCGCTCTGGGCCCGCCTTGCCGCGTGGCTGGGGTTGGTGGCCGTCTTCGCCGCCCTGATCACGCCCATCGCCACGCTGGCCGAGGACGTGCGCACCGGCCAGCTCGGCGGGCTGTGCAGCGTCGGCAGCGGCGGCCAGCCGGCTGGCGACGACGGCGCGCCAGCCAAAGGCCACTGTGACCTGTGCGGCTCAGCCGGTCTGGCCTTGCCGCCGATGGAGCAGGTGGCGGCCGGAACCTGCGCCATTCCCGCGATGGCCTTTGTTTTCAAGGACGCCGTTCGCTCGGCGTCTTCGCCGGGGCTGCCTTTCAGCCGCGGCCCCCCTGCACTTTGAACTGAAAAACTGCCTCTGACGAGGTTGCCTGCGTGCTGTCCAACGGATGGCGCGCCGTGTTCTTTCATTTTTCAAAGTGTGATTCCATGACATCTTCACGCGCACGCCGTGCGTTTCCCCTGGGCGCGCTCCCCGCGGCCATGCTTTTTGCGATCCCGGCCTTCGCCCAAACCGGGCCTCCCGCCAAATCCCTGGGTATGGTCACTGTGACCGGCGGCCAGCCCACGTCGCTGCCGACGCAGATCCCCACCACCATCGAAGGCGTGACGCGCGAACAGATGGAAGAAGGCATCAACGCCACCGACAGCGAGGACGCGCTCAAGTACCTGCCCAGCCTGCTGGTGCGCAAGCGCTACATCGGCGACTACAACCACGCCATCCTGTCCAGCCGCGCTTCGGGCACCGGCAACAGCGCGCGTTCGGCGGTCTATGCCGACGGCATCCTGCTGTCCAACTACCTGGGCAACGGCATCGCCAACGGCACCAACTACGCGCCGCGCTGGGGCCTGGTGACGCCGGAAGAAATCGAGCGTGTTGATGTGCTCTACGGCCCGTTTTCCGCAGCCTATCCGGGCAACTCGGTGGGCGCGGTGGTGGACTACGTCACACGCATGCCGACGCAGTTCGAGGGCCACGCCAAGATCAGCGCCTTCAACCAGAACTTCAAGCTGTACGGCACCGACAGCAGTTACGGCGGCAGCCAGGCCAGCGCATCGCTGGGCAACAAGAGCGGCGACTGGTCCTGGTTCATCAACGCCAACCGTACCAAAAGCGCCGGCCAGCCGCTGACCTTCACGACCAAAACCCTGAGCACGGCCGCGCCTGCCGCCGGGGCGGTGCCGGTCACCGGTGCCGTGCCCGGCCTGAACACGCGCAACGTGCCCTGGCTGCTGATTGGCGGCGCCACCCAGTACGAGACCGAGCAGGAACACGTCAAGCTCAAGGTGGCGTATGACTTTTCACCCACGGTGCGTGCCAGCTACACCCTGGGCTACTGGGACAACAGTTCGCAGAACCGCTCCGAGAGTTATTTGCGCAACGCAGCCGGCGCGCCGGTGTACAGCGGCAACGTCAGCATCAATGGACGCGGCTACAGCCTGGGCGCCACCGACTTTGGCGTGAGCAACGAGGTGCTGACCCATGTGATGCACGGCCTCTCGGTCAAGTCCCACACCCAGGGCGTGTTCGACTGGGAAGTGGCGGCCAGTGTGTACGACTACCAGACCGACCAGATCCGCGCCTCGACCACGGCCCAGCCGGGCTCCCTCAATGGCGGTGCAGGCACGCTGCAGGACCAGGACGGGACCGGCTGGAACAACCTCGCGCTCAAAGGCATCTGGCGGCCCCAGGGCATGCAGGGCGCGCACATCGTTGACTTCGGCTACCAGCAGGACAGCTACCGGCTGCGCATCCTCAAGTCGAACACCCTGGGCAACTGGCTGAGCGGCGGCGCCGGGACGCTGGTCAGCGAGGTCGGCGGCCGCACGCAACTGCGCAGCCTGTACGCGCAGGACGCCTGGGCCTTTGCGCCGAAATGGAAAACCGTGCTGGGCGCGCGCGTCGAGAACTGGAACGCTTCCAGCGGTTTCACCACCTTCGCACCGGGCAACCCGGCCAACGCCGCGTATGCCGCACGCAGCGAGACTGCGGTGTCACCGAAGGCCGCGCTGTCGTACCAGTGGTCGGCCGATACCACACTCAAGGCCTCGACCGGCCGCGCCGTGCGTTTCCCCACCGTGGGGGAACTCTACGGCGCCACCAGCACCGTCAACGCGCAGTACATCAACGATCCAAACCTCAAGCCGGAAAAATCCTGGACCAGCGAACTGACGGCCGAAAAAGACCTGGGCAATGCCGTGCTGCGATTCACGCTGTTCACCGAGAACACGCGCGACTCCCTGTATTCGCAGCTCACCTTCGACCCGGCGGCCAACAGCAACATCAGCCGGGTGCAGAACGTCGGGCGCATCAAGACCAACGGGCTGGAGGTGGCGTTCAACGGCACGGACTTGATGGCTGGCAGCATCGGCAAGGGTCTGGGCTTCAGCGGCAGCGTGACCTATGCGGATTCGCGCATCAAGGAAAACAGCGGCTTTGTGGTCACGCCCGGCGACACCGTGGGCAAGTACCAGCCACGCGTGCCGGTCTGGCGTGCCACGGCGCTGGTCAGCTACCGCTTTGATCCCGCCTGGACCGGCACCTTTGCTGCGCGTTACAGCGGCCGGCAGTTCTCCAGCCTGGACAACGCGGACGTCAATGGCTTTGCCTACATGGGTACCAGCAAGTATTTCGTCACCGACGTGCGCTTCCACTACAAGGTCAACCGGCAGTGGACCGCGGCCTTCGGCATCGACAACCTCAACAACTACCAGTACTGGAACTTCCATCCCTACCCGCAGCGCACCTTCATGGCCGAGCTGAAGGTGGACCTGTGAAGCCATACCTCCCCCTCACCGAAAGGCGTTTCATGACTTCCTCTTCTGCTATCACATCCATAGCTGCTTGCGCTTTGCTGGCGTGGGCTACACCCGCTTTTTCCCATATAGTTCTGGAGAACAACAGCGCACCGGCCGCAAGCAGCTACAAGGCGGTGTTCGTGGTCGGCCACGGCTGCCAGGGCTCGGCGACCACCGGCATGGCCGTGCAGATCCCGACCGGCTTCCTGGGCGCCAAACCCTATCCCAAGCCGGGCTGGACGGTGACGACGCAGCGTGAAAAACTGGCCCGGCCTTATGAAAGCCACGGCCGCCAGGTGACTGACGACGTGACGCTGGTGAGCTGGAAGGCGGCGAGCCGCGAGGCCGCCTTGCCGAACGCTTTTTCCGACGAATTCGTGCTGCGCGGTAAAACGCCGGATGAGGCCGGCCCGCTCTGGTTCAAGGTGCTGCAGACTTGCGAAAGCGGCAGCACCGAATGGCGCGAGATTCCCGCCACAGGCACGTCCACACAGGGACTGAAAGCGCCGGCCGTGCTGCTGCAAGTCGGTCCCGCCGAAGCGCCACACCATCACCACTGAACTCTTGCCCACCCCTTCGATCTCACTTCAAAAGGAAACACCATGAAAGTTACCCTCATCAGCGCATTGCTCGCCTTCGCCGGCTTCGCCCACGCCCAGACGGTGGAAGTCAAAAACGCCTGGGTCCGCACCGCGGTGGCCGGCCAGTCGGGCACCGGCGCCTTCATGGCCATCACGGCCAAAGACGGCGCCAAACTGGTGGGCGCATCGTCGCCGGTGGCCGGTCTGGCCGAGGTGCACGAAATGAAAATGGAAGGCGACGTGATGCGCATGCGCGCCGTGCCGGCACTGGATTTGCCGGCCGGCAAGACGGTGGAACTGAAGCCGGGCGGTTACCACGTGATGCTGACGGAGCTCAAGCAGGCCTTGCCCAAGGGCAGCACCGTGCCGCTGACCCTGGTGTTCAAGGACGCCAAAGGCCAGGAGAGCAAGGTCGAGCTGAAGTTGCCGGTGGCCGCGATGGCGCCTGGCGGCGCGATGCCGGATCATGCCGGCGGCCACAAGCACTGACTATTTGGCCTTGCCGCCCAGCCGCCGGTAAACCGTGGCGCGGCTGATGCCCAGGGCCCGGGCGGCTTTCATGACGTTGCCCCTGGCTTCGTTCACGGCCTTGCGGATCAGCGCGGTTTCCACGTCCTTGAGCGGCAGTGCGGGCGCTGCCGCCCGCTCGCCCAGCCGGTTCGCCCGCATGGCCTGGCCGCGCACCAGCGGCAGCGCGTGCAGCCGCAGGCCTGACCACAGGGGCACTTCCATGGCTTGCGGGTCGCCAAGCGTGCCGCTTCTGGCGGCGTCAAACAGCGTTTCATACGGCATGGCGAACAGGTCGCTGCAATGCACCGCGGCCGGGCTGCCGGTTTGCAGGGCGGGCACCATCTGCCGGGCGGCGGGGTTGGCGCCCGTGACCCAGCCGTCCGGGTCCAGACCGACCAGGCCGTCCATGTCGTCGCCCAGGCTGTGGCTGGACCAGTTCAAACGGATCAGCAGGCTGTGCGGACGGGTTTGCAGCAGGGCGTTTTCGATGCTGCGCGCCGACTGCACCACCAGGTGCTTGAGTTCGGGCCGCTCCACCGTGTCCACGCCGGTCAGGTCCAGCATGCCGGCGCACTGGCCGTCGGGGCCGAAGAGGGGCGCGCCGGCGCAGCTGTAGGCCGAATTGGCATTGAAAAAATGCTCCCCGCGGTGCAGCCAGACCGGCTGCAGCTCGGCCAGCGCGGCGCCGATGGCGGTGGTGCCCACGCTGCCCTCGGACAGGTCCACGCCGATGCGGGTGATCAGGTCGGCGCGCCGGTCGTGCCGGTCGATGGCGCCGTTGACATCAACGACCACCCCTTGCGCGTTGGTCAGGATGGCGAAGTAGCGGGTGCTGGCAATGGCGGCGCCGAGTTTTTCAAGCACCGGCCGGGCGGCCTGCACCAGCACGTGGTTGGCTTCCTCGGTGCGGCGCAGGGCCTGCGGGGCCAGCACATCAAAATCGACGCCCTGGTCCGGCGTCTTGCCGCTGGCCAGGCAGCGCTGCCAGGAGCGTTCTATCCAGGGTTCGGCCAGCAGGCCGGACAGCCCCTGGCCATCGCGCAGCACGGCCTGCCGTGCATGCGCAATCTGCTGCAGGCGTTGTTCAGGGGAAGAGGGGAGGACGGTCAACATGGGCGTGGGGAATGGTGGTCGCAGCCTACCAGAGCCAGCCGCCGCGTGCAGCGAGGTGGGCCAGTACCGGAATGTTTCATTTTGAGAATTTCACAGCGCTTTGGCAAGCAGCTAGGGTTTAACCTAGGCCGGCGGGGGAGGGGCACTTCAACAATGACCTGTTCGATCCGTAGCCACCCTAAAAGCCATCAGGAGACAAGCCCATGCAAGTTCAGTTCAAAGTCAACGGCAAGGCCAAAAGCGTGGAGACGCCGCCCGCCACCTTTCTGGTCCAGGTGCTGCGCGAGCAGCTTCAGATGACGGGCACCCACGTGGGTTGCGACACCGCCCAGTGCGGCGCCTGCACCGTGCTGATGAATGGCCGCGCGGTCAAGTCCTGCAACATCCTGGCGGCGCAGGCCGAGGGCGCCGACATCACCACCATCGAAGGGCTGGCCGCTGCCGACGGCACCATGCACCCGATGCAGGCGGCCTTCAAGGAATGCCACGGCCTGCAATGCGGCTTCTGCACCACCGGCATGGTGATGAGCGCGGTGGATTTGTGCAAGCACCACCCCAAGGCCAGCGAAGGCGAGATCCGCGAGCTGCTCGAAGGCAACATCTGCCGCTGCACCGGTTACCAGAACATCGTCAAGGCGGTGCAGCAGGGTGCTGCCGCCATGGCGGCCTGAGCGCCGCTTCCCCCATTCCCGGCCCGCTGGCGGCGTGCCCGCCCCCGGCTTCCATCCATCTTTCAGGAGTACACACATGGGTGCATCCGACTTTGTCAATCTGCCGAACATCGGCAGCTCGGTCCGCCGCAAGGAGGACTACCGCTTTCTGACCGGCGGCGGCCAGTACACCGACGACATCACGCTGGCCAACCAGAGCTACGCCGTGTTTGTGCGTTCACCGCACGCGCACGCCAAGATCAACAGCATCAACACCGCGGCCGCCAAGGCGGCGCCGGGCGTGCTCGATGTGTTTGTGGGGGAGGACGTGGCGCCCGACAAGCTCAACGGCCTGCCTTGCGGGTGGCTGATCACCAGCACCGACGGCAACCCGATGAAAGAGCCGCCACATCCCATCCTGGCCCAGGGCAAGGTGCGCTACGTCGGCGACCACGTCGCCATGGTGGTGGCCGAGACGCTGGAG
>CBFGNA010000126.1:0-6844 GCA_965650045.1 uncultured Polaromonas sp. | reverse complement strand
CCTGCGGCGTGGCTGGGGGACAGCGCCTTCATGGTGCCCACCTTTGGCTGGACGGCGGCCGGGGCGGGGGCCATCAAGGCCACCGCCGCGACCTGGGTGCTGCGCCGGCACCTGCAGACGCCTCCGCCGCCAGCCGGCGGGGAAGAGCGCGTGCCGCTGTCCGTGGTGGCGGTGCACATCGGCCTGCTCGCCGCCGTGGTGCTGATGGCGCACCACCCTGTGGCCTTCCTCGGGATCTTCCTGCTGTTCCTCGGTTTCACGCAGGCCTATGAGCGTCACCAGAGCCCGCTGATCATCAAGGAGGCCCTGCTGGTTGGTTTTTTCCTGGCGGGCCTGGTGGTGCTGGGCGGCATGCAGGCCTGGTGGCTTCAGCCGATTGTCTCCAGCCTGAAACCGCTGGCGCTGTTTCTGGGTTCGCTCGGCCTGACCGCCATCACCGACAACGCCGCGCTGACTTACCTCGGCTCGCTGATCGAAGGCATCTCCGACGAGTCGAAATACATGCTGGTGGCGGGAGCGGTGGCCGGCGGCGGCCTGACCGTGATCGCCAATGCGCCGAATCCGGCCGGGGTGGCGCTGCTCAAGCGCGGATTTACGGACGAGACCGTGGGCGCAGGCGGTTTGCTGCTGGGTGCGCTGGGTCCGACGGCGGTGGCGGCGTTTCTGGTTCTTTAGATGTAAAGCAGCTCGTAACGAGAGCAGCATGCAACATCACGCGTGGTGTTTCACAAGGAAATGCGGGATAAGTCACGGCGTTTGGTAATACATCACGCGATGTCAAAAGACATATCGCTATGATAGAGTCAAACGGTAACGGGTTGTTATTTGTCTCTAACGGTCGCTAACTTAGCTGCCCAAAGTCATGCACAAGAAAGTGGTTTGAACAATGCCATTGGCTAACTTTTACATCCGCCGGTTCAAGCCTTCAGCAGCCGTCGCCCTGATTTTCTGCGCCAATGCATTTGCGCAATCCGATGCTAACCCGTCGCTCGAACGCCAAAGTGACGAGGCTTTCCGACAGGTTTTGCAGCAACCGCAGAATCTTGGATTGTGGTCCGCGTATTCGCGCCTTCTGGTGGAGCAAGGCAACTACGAAGGCGGCATCGCAGCCTTGGAACGCCTGCTTCTGGAACCCGACGCCAGCCCCAGCATCCGCGTGGACGTCGGCGCGCTGTACTACCGCCTTGCTTCCTACGCCCAGGCCGAAGCCGTGCTGCGTTCTGCCTTGAACGATCCCCGCTTGCCGGCGGACCAGCGGGCCCTGGCGACTTCGCTGCTTGCCGATATTGCCAAGCGCAGCCAGCTGTCGCAGCTCAGCGGCGCGGCCACCTTCGGATTGCGGCACCAGAGCAACCCGATGTTTCGCACCGACAGTTCCCAGGTGACCTCCGGCGGCGCACTGGTCGCTACGCCTGCCAACCAGAATGTCGAGTCCAACACCGATGTGAACCTGGGCCTGCGCCTGCGTCATTTTTACGACCTCGAAGCCCAGAACTCCGCCGCCATCCTGAGCAACTTCGGCGCCTACCTGTCGAAATACGCGTCGTCCGGTGGCCGCGAGATCGTCGCCAGCCCGACCCGGCCCTACGACCTGACGGTGCTCGATTTTTCCACCGGCGTGCAGTTCAAGCCCTTCCCGGCGGATTGGCAGGGTTTGACGATTCGCCCGCATGTGCTGTGGTCCAACGTGACGGCTCAGGGCAAGCAATACTTCAGCAGCCAGGGCCTTGGGTTGGACGCGAGCTGGCGCTTTACCGAACACACCTTGCTGGACCTGACCATCGACAGTCAGCGCCGTGACTTTGCCGCGCGCATCGACGTTCCCGACGCTGCCCGGCTGGATGGGCGAGTGGAGAGCCTGCGTGCCCGGGTGGCACATGAGCTGGCGGCGGGCCAGACGGTGTCGGCCGATTACGCCATGCAGCGCAACCGTGCCGGCCGCGACTTCTACAACTCCGAGTCCCACGAAATCAGGGTGACTTATGCCGTGTCTTATGCCAGTCCCATCGCCGGCGGCAACACCTGGACAACCTCCGTGTATGCCGGCGCGCTGCGCCGCAGCTACGGTGCGCCCGAGCCAGCGGTCAGCGCCACAATCGCCCGTCGGGACCGGGAGTCGCGGGTAGGCGTCAACCACTTTGTACCCCTCACGCCGGTCTGGTCGATCCTGTTTGCGCTTGAGCACGCGCGCAACAACGCCAACTTCACGAATTTCAACTACAAGAACACGACGCTGTCCAGCACCGTCATTCGCAGCTTCTGAGGATTCACCATGGCACCGATTTCCAACGACTTGTTGCTGGCAGCCGCGCTCACCAGCGCAGTGCCTGCCGCCCTGGCACAGTCAGCCCCCAATGCCGGTCCGCGCACCGGCGTGGCGACCACCGTCAAGACCAGTGCCCCGCGCTCTAGCACCACGATGTATATCGACGGCACGACCAACCAGCGCCTGACGACTGACGCCAACAGCACCATGCACGTGCTATTTTCAGACCAGTCGGCCGTCACCATCGGTCCCAATTCCGAACTGGTGATTGCCAAATACGAGTTCAACCCCAAGGCCAAGGAAGGCCAGATCCTGCTCGAGATGACCAAAGGCCTGCTGCGTGTGGTTGGCGGTCTGATCAGCAAAAAAGCAGAAACCGTGGTGCGCACGTCCACCGCCACGATCGGTATTCGTGGTGGCATCACGGTGGTGGGCGCCCAGCCCAATCAAACCAGCAGTGTCTTTCTGTTTGGACAGGGGATGCGTGCGACGGATAACAATGGCAATACAGAGACGGTGACGCGACCAGGTTTCGGCACCAATATTGGCAACAATCAGCCACCATCCGCGCCCCAGCGTGTGCCGGCCTCGACGCTTGGTCAGCAGATGGCTCAACTGGAAGGGCCATCGGGCGGCAGTGGCAATACCCAACCCAGTGGCGCGCCCCCGGGACAGCTGATCAGCACGGGCAACACTCCGGGCGGGAGCCAAAATCCGGCCGGCAGTCTTTCGTCTGACCGCTTGAGTTCGAGTACCGACAATCGCATCAACGTCAACAACTCGGCTTCGACGGGCAACCTCACCAGCACCTTGCGAAATCTTCTGACGACCAATCCCGCCAATCAGTCCTGACGCCTGTGGTGGCGCAGAGCGCCGGTATGTCCGACACGGCGGACTTTGATGTTGGTTGTCCGGGATTGACCTGCCATGCGCGTTCTTTTTGTTTCTGATTACCCCCACCTGCCCGATATCAAGGGTGGGTTGCAAACCACTACCCACGACCTTTGTCTGGCCATGGGTCTCATTGGTACCGAGGTCGCCGTACTGTGCGGCCTGGATCTCGCGAATGGTCTTGCAGGCGATGGCCTCACTCCCCACAGCACATTCAGCGACGACTCACTGGGTTACCTGTGCATGCGGGCCGTTTCGCCCGCTGCGGCCCTGCCGCTGGCTGCAGCCGCCTGGAATGCCTCGGTCATCGTGGTGCAAAGCGGCACCGCCCTCGCGTCGCTGGTCGTGGCCAGCCTGACCACCGGCCGTGCGACGGCGGTTTACCTGCACAACGTGGAGGTGCATCAACTGGGGGGCATGCTGATCCCTGACCCCTCTTTGCTCTACCTCGCCAACTCCGATTTCACGGCCGAGCGCTGGCGGGCACTGTTCGGCCTGCATTGCCACGTGATCAAACCGGTGGTGAATGCGGGCAACTACATCACCTCGGGTGGTGGCTCCAAAGTGCTGTTTGTGAACCCTTCGCCCATCAAAGGCGTGCAACAGATGTTTGCCCTCGCTACGCATTGCCCCGACCTGCCGTTTCTGGTGGTCGAAAGCTGGAACATTGAACCGGCCTGGCGCGCCTACTGCCAGCAATGGGCATGCCAGTTGGGCAATGTGCAGTGGCTGGGACCGCAGGACGACATGCGCGCTGTGTACGCGCAGGCCCGGGTGCTGCTGATGCCCTCGGCCTGGGAAGAAGCGTTTGGCCGAACCGTCATCGAGGCGCAACTGAGCGGCGTGCCGGTGCTGGCCAGCAACCGCGGTGCCTTGCCCGAGACCGTCGGTGACGGCGGACTCACGCTGGATCCACACGCACCGGTTGAGGTCTGGGCCAAGGCCTTGCGCCGGCTGATGAGCGGCAACGAGTCGTTTGGCGAAGCGGCACGTCATCATGCACACGGGCATGCCGCCGCCACACCCCTGATCGCCGCACAGCTGCTGGGTTTGCTGAACGAGCACGCCTTGCGGTAGCTGCCTGCCGATGCATCCCACCGCACAGCGGCTGACCCAAAGCGCCTGGCAACGCTTTGCCGCGGGTGACCTGGCCGGCGCGCTCGGGCAGGCCCGCGAAGCCCTCAGCTTTGCACCCCAGGCTGCCAGGGCATCGGCCGCTTTGGGCTACTTCCTGGTTCAAGCCGGCCGAACCGATGAGGCAGCGGCAGTGCTGTTGCCGGCACTGGATCGTGCACCGGACGACGCGGTTCTGCATTGGTACCACGGGTATCTCCTGCGGCGTCTTGACGACGCGCCGGCCGCGGCCGCGGCTTTTCAGCGTGCCTGTGTGCTGGACCCCTCGCTCGATGAGGCGGCGTATGAGTTGGCCTGGACGCTGATGGATCTGGGTCGCATTGAGGAAGCCGCTCGCTGGGCCGCCCAAGCGCTGTCGCGGGCTCGCAGTCCGCAGCGTTACCTGCAGGCAGGCCGGATCCAGCAGTTGCGTGGAGAAATCGCACAGGCTGCCGAGGCCTACCGCGAAGCCATCGGCGGCCTGGATGCGCAGGCGCCCGAGCAGCGTCATCTTCACACCTACCTGGTGCAATGCCTGCGCCATCTACGCCAGCCAGAGGAGATGGAAGCGCTGCTGCAAAAATCCCTGCAGCAGTGGCCCGGTGACGCGGACCTGCTGGCCGAGGCCAGTTGGCTGGCATACATGCAGGGTCATACCAGGCTGGTCTTGCACCAGGTTCGCGACCTCGTGGCGAAGCAACCCGACAATGCCTCCGCCTGGCACCGGCTGGGCGCCTTTTTGCAGGATGCCAGCGACCTGAAAGCTGCCGACGATGCGCTGATCAAGGCCCTGGAACGCGACGCGGGGCTCAGCGATGCGCTGTTTCGGCGGGCACAAATCCAGCGTGAGTTCCGGCAGTTTGGCCAAGCCCGCGCGCTGCTGGAGCGCTTGCTGCGGCAGGCGCCTGACGACGCGGCTGCCCAAGCACTGATGGCGCAGGTGCTGCTTGACCTGCAGGATATCCCGGCCGCGCGTTCCTTGCTGCACCAGCGCCTGCGGGTCCAGCCGAAGGCGCCGGATCTGTGGCGCTTGCTGGCTGCAGTCCAACAGCGTCGCGGCCGCCCCGCCGCGGCCTCACGCACGTTGCGGCGGGCGTTGCGGCTGAGTCCGGACAATCCGGAGGCCTTGCGCATGCAATGCTGGCTGGCCTTCGATGCTGGCGACATGGTTCAGGCGGTCGATTTCGCCAGGCGGCTGACCAGCCGCCTGCCCGGCGACCCCAGCGTGCAGGCTCAGGCCGCCATTGTTTTTGTGCGCGCCGGCCTGGTTCCGGACGCCGAGCGCCGGGCCGAGCGGGCGGTGGCGCAGGCGCCCGCTTTCGCGCAGGGCTGGCTGGCGCTGTCGCACGTACGCCTGCGGCAGCGGCGCATGGCGGAGGCCGAGCTGGCCGTGCGCCAGGCCCTGCGTCTTCAGCCCCGCGAATCCGCCAGCCTGCGGCACCTGGGCTGGGTTCTGATGGCGATGGCGAGGTACGGCGAGGCACAACTGGCTTTTATGCGCGCGGCAGAGTGCAGTCCCGGCGACCTGGCAACGCGCCTGGAACTGGTGCAGGCGCGTTGCCGCGCAGGCCATTTTGAAGCCGGTTTGCGGGACATCAATAGCCTGCCGGCAGAGCACCGCCACGGGGCTCCGGTCCTGCTTGCCAAAGCCAGTCTGATGGTGGAAGCCGGCATGCCCGGCGCGTGGGATGCCTGTGCCGCGCTGCTTCGCCAGAACAGCCGGAACACGGCGGCGGTCGGGCTGATGCTGCGCCTTGCGAGTCTGGGCGACGTCCAGGCGCGCCGTTCCCTGAGGCTGGTGCCTGCCGAGGTGTTGCGCAGCTGCTGGCGTGATGCGATTGCAGAGGCGGTGCACATCCGGAGCCACGCTTGTTTGCGTCTCCTGGCCCAGGCAGCATGCGAAGACATCGAGCCCGACACCTGGATGGCCAGCGCGGCGCTGTATGCCACATCTCTTGTGCCACAGGATGTTGCACATGCACAGCGGCAAGCACGGAACTGGTACCGCGGCCTCAAGCTGCGCAGTGGCCTGGCTCCTTTCCCGGCCACTGTCATTCCGGTGCGTGAGCGCGTGGCTGACCGGCGTCCGCGCATTGCCTATGTGGTGACCCAGTTGCATCAGAGCCTGTTGCGGCGCGTGCTGGCCGCGCACTCGGCGGATGAGGCGCAGGTATTCGTTTACACCGCTCATCCCTTTGATGGCTTGCCGCCGCATGTGCATCAGCATGTGCTGGAACCGAAAACGCTGGCGGCATCGTGCGCCGCCAACCGCATCGATGTGGTGATCGACACGGGGGGCCTGCACCCCTTTGAAGGGCAGCTCGAACTGCTGGAGGCCTACGCGCGCCGCCTCGCGCCGGTGCAGCTCGGCTGGCTGGGTTGCTGGGGCAGTGCCGGCGGCCTTTTTGACGGATTGCTGGCCGACGAAGTCTCGGTGCCGCTGGATAAAACGGCTTACCACGACGAGGCCGTTTACAGGCTGACGGGGGGGCAATGGTGTTGGGACCCGCCGCAGTCGGCCCCGGAGCCGCAGCCGTCACCCGCAATGCGCCAGGGCCATGTGACTTACGGCGT
>CBFGNA010000125.1:0-6862 GCA_965650045.1 uncultured Polaromonas sp. | reverse complement strand
TCAGGGGGTCAAGATCAGGTCACGGGGGCCGGGTTGAACAGCACCAGCGCGTTGTGCAGCTTCCAGTGCTCGGCCCAGGTTTTTTTGCGGCCGCTGGCGACTTCGAGCATCAGGTGGAACATCTCCCAGCCCACGTCTTCAATGCTGGCCTCGCCGTCGGCGATGCGGCCGGCGTTGATGTCCATCAGGTCGTGCCAGCGCCGGGCCAGGTCACTGCGTGTGGCGACCTTGATCACCGGGCATTCAGCCAGGCCATAAGGCGTGCCGCGGCCGGTGGTGAAGACATGCAGGTTCATGCCGGCAGCCAGCTGCAGGGTGCCGCAGATGAAATCACTGGCCGGGGTGGCGGTGTAAGTCAGGCCTTTTTGCCTGAGCTTTTCGCCGGGCGCGAGCACACCGCTGATGGGCGCGCTGCCGGACTTGACGATGGAGCCCATGGCTTTTTCGACGATGTTGGACAGCCCGCCCTTTTTGTTGCCGGGCGTGGTGTTGGCGCTGCGGTCCACCTGGCCTTTTTGCAGGTAGGCGTCGTACCAGGCCATCTCGCGGATCATGGCTTGTGCCACTTCGGGGGTTGCCGCACGCGAGGTCAGCTGGTCGATGCCGTCGCGCACCTCGGTGGTTTCGGAAAACATCACGCTGGCACCGGCGCGCACCAGCAGGTCGGTGCAAAAGCCGACCGCGGGGTTGGCGGTGACGCCGGAAAACGCATCGCTGCCCCCGCACTGCACGCCGACCACCAGCTCGCTGGCGGGCACGGTCTCGCGGCGGCGGGCGTCGAGCTTTTCCAGGTGCAGCACGGCGGCCTGCATGATGGAATCAATCATGGACATGAAGCCGACATGGTTCTCGGACTGAAGGCACACCACATCGAGCGGTGCGTTGGCCATGACGCCTTGTGTCATTCCCATTTTTTCGCCGACATCGGCCACGCTGCGTTCATCCACGATCTGGATGGTGCCGGGCGGCATCAGGCGTTCGGGCTGCAGCTTTTCGCAACCGAGGCTGACCACCATCACCTCGCCGCCAAAGTTGGGGTTCAGGCTGATGTTGCGCAGCGTGCGTATGGGAATGATGGCGTCGGGTGCATCGATGGCGACGCCGCAGCCGTAGCTATGTTCCAGCCCCACCACGTCATCGACGTTGGGAAACTTCGGCAGCAACTCGGCCTTGATGCGCTTGACGGCAAAGTCCACCACGCCGGCCACACACTGCACGGTGGTCGTGATGGCCAGAATGTTGCGGGTGCCGACCGAACCGTCGGCGTTGCGGTAACCCTCGAAGGTGTAACCCTCCAGCGGCGCCTCCACCTTCGGCTTGACGGTGGCGATGGGCAGGCCTTCGAGGCCGCGTGCAGCGGGCATCTCCAGCAGGCGTTCATGCACCCAACTGCCGGCGGGAATGTCTTTCAGTGCGTAACCGATGGGCACGTTGTAACGCAGCACCGCCGTGCCTTTGGGCAAATCCACCAGCGCGACCTTGTGGCCCTGGGGCACACGGTCCACCAGCACCAGGCCGCTGGCAAACACGGCGCCCGGCGGCAGGCCGCCGTCGTTGGCGACGATGGCCACGTTGTCCGCCTCATGCATGCGGATGGAGATCGGTGGACGTGTTTCAGCGCTCATCAGAAATCAACAATTTCAACCCAGTTCGGGTTCTTGCCGGCCGGCTGGCTCTGGCCCGCACCGGGCAGGCCGGTGGCGCTGTCGATGGGGTGCAGCGAGACAGCGTGCGAGTCCTGCCCCGCGGCGATGAGAAAGCGTCCCGTCGAATCGACGGCAAAACTGCGCGGCGTTTTTTCGGTCGCGGTGTGGCCCACCACCTGAAGGCGCCCGGAAGCGGCATCGATCTTGAAGGTGGTCAGCGTGCTGGAGGTGCGCTCGGAACCGTAGAGGTAGCGGCCGTCGGCCGAGATCTGCAGGTCGGCTGCCCAGACCTTGCCGGTAAAACCCGGCGGCACCACGGTGCTGCGCTGGACGTGATCCAGCGCGCCCCTGGCTGCGTCATAACTGAAAACGTCCACACCGCCGTCGAGTTCGTTGATCAGGTAGAGATGCGTTTGCGCCTTGTCCCACAGGAAATGACGCGGCCCGGTTTTGGCCGGCGACACATTGACCAACGGTGGATCATTGGGGCTCAGCATGCCGGTTGCCGCATCGAACTTCCAGCTGGAGAGGTTGTCGCCGCCCAGGCTGGTGGCAAACACATAACGCCCCGAGGCATCGGCGTGGATGGCATGCGCATGGGGCGCGGTGCGGATCAGCTGCTGGACCGGCCCGACCACACCGTCGTCGCCCACACCGTTGACGGTGATCTTGTTGCCGCCATAAGAAGCTGCAAACAACCATTTGCCCGTGGGGTCGAGGTCAATGTTTGCCATGCTGTCGGCCAGGGCTGACTCGCCCAGCTTGCTGAGCCCGCCGGTGGCGCCGTCGATGGCGAAAGTGGTGACGCGAAACGGCTGGGAGCGGCTGGCCACGTACAGAAACTTTTTGTCGCGGCTGACCACCATGGGCATCGCGACACCACCGACCGGCACCGTGGCCACCGGTTTGAGCTGGCCCGCAGCGCGGTCGAGCTGGAACACCGAGATGTCCTGGCTGTCCGCATTGGAGACATAGACCCAGCTTGCGGCCTGGGGCAACGTGCCGGTAGCGGCGCTCATGCCCGTCCCCGCGAGCAGCACAAACGAGCTGCACAGCAAGACAGGAGATGTGGGAAGTCCTTGTTCATGGGTAGAGGGGTCTGTCGCCAGGTTCCGTTCGGGTGCCGTTCAATAGCGGGGTTGCGCCCCGGTGAAGGCGGGGTCGTATTTGCGCATCTGACCGAGGTCGTCCCGGTTGCGAATGCCGCAGTGCAGGTAGTTCTCGTGCAGCCGTGCCAGCGCCGTGCGATCCAGCGTCACGCCCAGGCCGGGACCGGTCGGCACACGCAGGCTGCCGTCCTCAAAACGCAGGCGCCCGCCCTCCACCACTTCCTCGTCCTGCCAGGGATAGTGGGTGTCGCAGGCGTAAGTCAGCAGTGGCAGGCTGGCGCACAGGTGGGTCATGGCGACCAGGCTGATGCCCAGGTGGGAATTGCTGTGCATCGACAGGCCCAGGTCAAAGGTGCTGCAAAGCCGTGACAGTTGCTGTGTGGCACGCAAGCCGCCCCAGTAGTGATGGTCGCTCAGCACGATCTTGACCGGACGCCCCATGTCCGCGTTGCGGCGGAACTCGGCGAAATCGGTGACCACCATGTTGGTGGCCAGGGGTACGTCGCATTCACGCGCGACCGCGGCCATGCCTTCCAGGCCAGGCGCAGGGTCCTCGTAATACTCCAGCACGCCGCGCAGTTGTTCGACGACCTGCAGGCTGGTGGCCACGCTCCAGTTGGCATTGGGGTCGATGCGCAGCGGCATGCCCGGGAAAGCCTTCGCGAGCGCGAGCAGGCCCTCGGCCTCTTGCGTGGGCTGCAGTGCACCGGCCTTGAGCTTGATGCTCTGGAAGCCGTACTCTGCAATCATTTTCTGCGCCTGCGCCACCAGTTGTTGCGGTGTGAGGGCCTCGCCCCAGCCGTCGGACGGATAACCGGAAGAACGGGGCGTGTCGATGTGTTCGGCGTACTTGTAAAACAGGTAGGCCGAAAACGGCACCCGGTCGCGCACCGCACCGCCCAGCAGGTCCACGATGGGCGCACCGGCCACCTGCCCCTGCAAGTCCAGCATCGCCACCTCGAAGGCACTGACGACCTTGGCCACAGTCTTGGACACGTGGGTGCCGGGTGCCAGAGACACCTGCTGGCCGAGGAACTCTGAGGCCGTCTGCACGGGCGGTGAAACCTGCGCAGCGACACGTGTTTCCATCTCGTTCAGCGCCCAGGGCGACAGGCCAACCAGCAAGGGCGCCACCCTGGCCAGCGCTTCCAGCATCGGCAAGTCGCCATAGCTTTCATTGATGCCCACGCGGCCGCAGTCGGTTTCCAGTTCGATGATGGAACGCAGGGCCCAGGGCTCGTGAATGCCGGCCGCATTCAGGAGCGGCGGATCACGAAAGGCAATCGGCGTGATGCGGACGGCGGCGATCTTCAGCATCGGCGGGCTCCGTTCACTTCAGCAACAGGCTGGGCAACCACAGCGACAGCGCGGGCACGTAGGTCACCATGAAAAGCACCAGCAACAGCGCGACAAAAAAGGGATACAGGGCCTTGACGACCTGCTCAATCGGCAGTTTGGCCACCGCCGCACCGACAAACAGCACCCCACCGACCGGCGGTGTGATCAGGCCCATGCCGAGGTTGACCATCATGATCATGCCGAAATGCACAGGATCCACGCCGAGCTGCTTGACCACCGGCAGCAGGATGGGCGTCATGATCAGGATCAGCGGCGCCATGTCCATCAGCGTGCCCAGGATCAGCAACAACACGTTGATCATCAGGAGCACCACGATCTTGTTGGTCGAGATGCTGGTGAACATGCCGGTGATGTGCTGCGGGATCTGCATCAAGGTCATGATGTAGCCAAAGCTCGCAGCGAACGCGATCAGGATCATCACAATCGACAGCGTCTTGACGGTACGGTGAACCAGCTTGGGCAACTCGCGCCATTTGTAGTCGCGGTAAATGCACATGGTCACAAAAAATGCCCAGATCACCGCAATGGACGCCGATTCGGTGGCCGTGAAGATGCCCGACAGGATGCCGCCCAGGATGATGACCATGGTCATCAGGCCCCACAACGCGTCCGCACAAATTTTCAGCGCTTCGCGCATCGGAATGGCGCGGCCCTTGGGGAAGTCGCGCTTTTTCGCGATGAACAGGCACATGACGGCCAGCGTCAGCCCCAGCAGCAGGCCAGGCAGCACGCCGGCCAGAAACAGCGCCGCAATCGACACACCGCCGCCGGCGGCCAGCGAATAGATCACCGCATTGTGGCTGGGCGGAATCAGGATGGCCTGCACCGAACCGCTGACCGTCACGGCCGTGGCGAAGTCACGCGGGTAGCCCTTTTTTTCCATTTCAGGGATCAGCACAGAACCAATCGAGGCCGTATCGGCCATCGACGAGCCGGAGATGGCACCAAAAAAGGTGGACGCCAGAATGTTGACCAGCGACAGGCCACCACGCACAAAGCCCACCAGCACGCTGGCAAAGGCCACCAGCCGGCGGGACATGCCGCCCTCGGCCATGATGGCGCCAGCCAGTACAAAAAACGGGATGGCCAGCAGCGAAAACTTGTTGACCCCACTGGCGATGGCAATCATCACCGCATCCAGCGGAATGTCTATCCACCAGGCGCCGATCAATGCTGAAAGACCCAGCGCATAAGCGACCGGCAGCCCCAACACCATGAGGAGGAGAAAAGACCCCAGCAGAACGAAGGTATCCATCAGAGGGCCTCGCCTTCAATTTTTTCGTGGTCGTAGGTGACGACTTCGCGGTCGCCCTGATGCCCCAGCGCCATGCGCTCAAGCACAAAGATCAGCGTGAGGGCACCGCCCAGCGGCACCGGCAGGTAGGTGGCCCCCACCGGCATCCACGGGATTTCGCCGATGTTCTGGCCCCAGGTTTCCATACACAGCTTGGCGCCGTAATAAGCCATGAAGACAGACACCACAGCCATCAGAATGTCCATCACCCAGGCGACCGCGCCGCGCAAGCCGGACGGCAGGCGGTCGGTGACCATGGCGACAGCAATGTGTGCGTTGGCCCGGTAGCCGGCAGCAGCGCCAAAAAAGGTGAACACCACCATCAGCAAAATCGAGATGGGTTCAGGCCACTGCGAACCGGTGCCCAGCACGTAACGCGTGAAGATGCCCCACGGGATGATCAGCGACATGACAAAGATGGAAAAGCCCGAGATCCAGATGCACGCGAGGTACAGCCAGTCGTTAAAGCGCAGGGTGTGGTTTTTCATGGTGTTTTCGCGGTACAGCAGGAAGGATCAGGCGCGCTGCGAGCGCAGCGCGCCTGGACCCGGGAGCGATGCGCTTACTTGGTGGCGTCGATACGCTTCATCAGGTCGGCGAATTTCGCGCCGTACTTGGCACGCACAGGGGCTGTGGCGTCATAAAACAGCTTCTGGTCCACCTGAACAAATTCCACACCGGCGGCTTTGAGCTTGGCGGAATACTCTTCCACGCTCTTGTCCCACAACACGCGCTGCTCCATCTGCGCCTCGCGGCCCAGCTTCTTGACCAGCGCCTGATCGGCCGGAGTCAGCTTGTCCCAGGTCACTTTGGACATCACCAGGATCTCGGGGATGATCAGGTGGTTGGTCTGAGCGTAGTACTTGGTGCCGGTGGAATAGTGGTTGGAGGTGAACATGCTGGGCGGGTTGTTTTCCGCGCCGTCGATCACACCGGTCTGCAGTGCGCTGAACACCTCGCCGTAGGCCATGGAGATGCCGTTGCCGCCCATGGCGTTCATGGTGTCAACAAACAGCGGGTTGCCCATCATGCGAACCTTCACGCCCTTGAGGTCGGCAGGGGTCTTGACCAGCTTCTTGGTGTAAAGGCTGCGCGCACCACCATCCATCCAGCCGAGCGCCACCAGGCGTGCAGGGCTGGCCGTGACCTTGGCCAGCAGTTCGTCGCCGATGGGGCCGTCGATGACCTTGCGCATGTGCGCGATGTCGCGGAAGACAAAGGGCATGTTGAACACATCGACGTCAGGCGCCACGGGGCCGACCACGCCCAGCGAAATGCGGGCAATCTGGATCGCGCCGATCTGGGTCTGCTCAACGGTCTCTTTTTCCTGGCCCAGCACGGCACCGGGGAACATCTGCATCTTGTAGCGGCCGTTGGTCTGGGCTTCCAGTTTTTTACCCATGTTCTCGACGGCCACCACAGTGGGATAGCCGGCTGGATGGGTATCGGCAGCC
>CBFGNA010000124.1:0-6876 GCA_965650045.1 uncultured Polaromonas sp. | reverse complement strand
TGCAATGATTCGCTCAGCGAGGAGCAGCCGGACAGCACCATGGCGGCAACGAGCACCATCAAAGGCGCACGGGCGAATGCAGGGCGGGAGGCGGTAGGCATGGTCTTCTTCACTGGGGTTCCCTTAAAAAATCAGATCAGGCCGCAAACGCGCAGGGCGTTTTCAACCGTGGCTTCATTGGCGGTTTCGAGCGGCGTCATGGGCAGGCGCAGGGTGCCGCCGCACAGGCCCATGCGCGCCATGGCCCATTTGACCGGAATCGGGTTGGCTTCCACAAACAGGTGTTTGTGCAGGGGCAGCAATTGCAGTTGGATCTTCATGGCGGCACGGGTGTCGCCGGCAATGGCCGCCATGCACAACTCATGCATCAGTCGCGGGGCCACGTTCGCGGTCACGCTGATGTTGCCCTGGCCGCCGCACAGCATCAGCGCCACCGCCGTCGGGTCGTCGCCCGAATACACGGCGAAGCCGGCCGGCGCGTCCTTGATCAGCCATTGCGCGCGTTCGATGTTGCCGGTGGCTTCCTTGATGCCGACAATGCCAGGCACCTGCGCCAGGCGCAGCACGGTGGCATGCAGCATGTCGGCCACGGTTCGGCCGGGGACGTTGTACAACACCATGGGCAGCTCCACCGCTTCGGCAATCGCCGTGAAATGGCGGTACTGGCCTTCCTGGGTGGGCTTGTTGTAATAGGGCACGACCTGCAACTGGCAGTCGGCGCCGACTTTTTTGGCGAAGCGGGCCAGCTCGATGGCTTCCGACGTGGAGTTGGCGCCGCACCCGGCCATCACGGGAACGCGGCCTTTGGCCTGCTCGACCGAGACGCGGATGATCTCGCAGTGTTCCTCGACATTGACGGTCGGGGACTCGCCGGTGGTGCCCACCACGCCGATGCAGTCGGTGCCTTCGGTGATGTGCCAGTCCACCAGCTTGCGCAGCGTGGCGTAGTCAACGCTGCCGTCTTCATGCAGGGGGGTGGCCAATGCAACGATGCTGCCGGTAATGGTGTTCATGTTTGAAAGTCAGGTTCAGGGCATCCGCCGCAAGCGCGCTGATCGGCTGGCTGGGCTGGCGGGTTTATCCCGCATTCTACCCAGTGACCGGCACCGCGCTGGCGGGTCTGTCAAGCAGGTAAGGTGGGATTGCCGGCAGTGCTGGCGGTTCCCGGAGCGCCACAATCCGCTGTGTAAAGCGGGGCGGGGCATTCCGGTAGCCGTCCTCAAAAGCGACGATGCGCAGGCCGCGGCAGATGTCCAGCAACTCGCCGGTGCGCAGCAGGAAGTCGGGGCGAGAGGGTTTGCCCACGGTCTCGTTGCCCTGGGCGAAGGTCTCGTAAATCAGCACGCCGCCAGGCGCCAGGCTGTCCAGCAAGGTCGGCATCAGCGGGCGCCACAGGTAGTTGGTCACCACCACCGCGTCGAAACGGCGGTCGGCGAACGGCCAGGGGCCATTTTCAATGTCAGCCACCACCTTCTCGCAGGCCTGCGGCGGAATTGCTATCGAATCGATAGCTGCTTGCGCCCGGTCCACAAGGGCCAGAGGGTGATTTTGCTTGTAAAACCAGTAGGCGTGCCGGCCCTGGCCGCAGGCGACGTCGAGCACGCTGCCGCCCGGCCGGACCAGGTGCGACCAGCGTTGCACCCAGTCGGAAGCGGGCTCGCTGCCGTGCAGACTCAGGTCGGGGGCGTGCATTGCGGCTCCTCTTGATCGGCAGGGGCCACGGAGACGGCTTCGCCGGACCGCAGGCGCAGCGTCCCTCTTCTTCGTGCCAGGGGCAGCGCACCGCCGAAGGCCCACGAAGTGACAAGCGTGGGGGCCTTCATTTGGGCTTGACCTCGTCCTTGAGCGCAGCCAGCGCCATGTTTTCGACGGCGCCCGGGGCCAGCAGCTTGAGCCAGCGGCCCAGGCGGCCTTTGGCGGTCATGACCACCTCGCGGTCGCGGCGCGCCATGCCTTCGATGATCAGGCGCGCGCATTCCTCCACGCTCATGGCGCCGTCTTCCTTGAGGCCGCTGCTGCCGGCGGGCAGGCCGGCTGCGTTGAAGCCGCGGTAACGGATGTGCGTGGCGACCACGCCGGGATAGGCGGTGGTGACACTGACGCCGGCGCTTTTCATCTCTGCACGCAGCGCTTCTAAAAAACCGGTCATGGCAAATTTGGTGGCGCTGTAGGCAGTGCGGCCGGGCACACCGACCAGCCCGGCCAGGCTGGACACCGCCACGATGCGGCCGCGGCTTTGTTTCAGGGCGGGCAGGGCCGCATGGGTGCACCAGACGCTGCCCCAGAGATTGATCTTCATGAGCGCTTCGTACCAGCCGAGGTCTTCCGACCGGACCTCGCTAAAAAGCGCCTGCGCCGACATGCCGGCGTTGTTGATCAGCGCATCGATGCGGCCGAATCGGGCCAGCGCAGCGTCCATCAAGGCGCTGCATTGCGCTTGCTCGGACACGTCGGTGCGAACCACCAGCGTGGCAGCGGCCATCGCCCCGCATTGCGCCGCCACCGCCTGCAGCGCCTCTTCGTTGCGGGCCGCCAGCACCAGCGACAACTGCGCGCCATGGCGCTGCGCGAGCTGGCGCGCGATTTCGGCGCCTATGCCTTCGGAGGCGCCCGTGATCACGATGGTTTGCATACCGCTGTCTCCGCTTCTTGGTGGAGGCGCAAGCCTACCACCCCGGCCGGCGCACACGCCTAGAAACAGGCCCAGATCTGGTCCGCCAGGGTCAGCAGGAAATCCGGCCGCATGTACAACGCAAACACGCCCGCCGTGGCCGCGACGGCCAGGGCATACAGGGCGAGCTTGCGTGCCATGTCAGGCGCCCTGCGGCACGGCTGCCGGGCGCGGGATCGCGGTTTCGCGCACCGGCAGGTTGACCAGCGCGGCAAACACGCCCAGCGCAATCGCGATGTACCAGACGATGTCGTAACTGCCGGTGCGGTCATACAGGTAGCCGCCCAGCCAGACGCCGAGGAAGGAGCCGATCTGGTGGCTGAAAAACACAAAGCCGCTGAGCATGGACAGGTGCTGGATACCGAAAATCTGCGCGATGACAGAGTTGGTGGGCGGGATGGTGGACAGCCACAGCAGGCCCATCACGCTGGCAAAAATATAAACACTGGTCGGGCTCAGGGGCGCGGCCAGGAACACCGCGATCACCACGGCCCGGGCCAGGTAAATGAACGCCAGGATGTTTTTCTTGGACAGGCGCTGGCCCAGCGTGCCGGCGGCATAGGTGCCGAAGACGTTGAACAGGCCGATCAGCGCCAGCGCATAACTGGCGACTTGCGGCGACAGGCCCTTGTCGCGCAGGTAGCTGGGCATGTGCACGCCGATGAACACGACCTGGAAGCCGCAGACAAAGTAACCCGCCATCAGCAGCTGGAAGCTCGGGTACTTGAAAGCTTCCTTGAGCGCCTGCAGGATGGTCTGCTCGCGCGCCGGCGCCTGACCGGGGCCAAAGCGGGTTTCACGCAGCCCGAAAGCCAGCGGCGCGATCAGCAAAACGCCGACGCTGAGCGCCAGCAGCGCCTCCTGCCAGCCCAGGCGGCTGATCAGCAAGCCCTCGACAGGCACCATCAGGAACTGCCCGAAGGAGCCCGCCGCCGCAGCCACGCCCATGGCCCAGGAGCGTTTGTCGGCCGGGATGTTGCGCCCGATCACGCCGTAGATCACCGCATAGGTGGTGCCCGCCTGCGCCGCGCCGATCAGGACGCCGGCGGTCAGGGTGAACATCAGGCCGGTGGCAGAAAGCGCCATGCCGACCAAGCCCAGCGCGTACAGCACGGCGCCGGCAATGATCACGCGGAAGGCGCCAAAACGGTCGGCCAGCATGCCGGCAAAAATGCCGAAAACGCCCCAAGACAGGTTTTGCACCGCGATGGCCAGGGCAAAGGTCTGGCGGGTCCAGCCCTGCGCCTGGGTGATGGGCAGCAGCCAGAGCCCAAAACCATGGCGTATGCCCATGGACAGGGTGACGATGATGGCGCCGCAAAGCAGCACCTGGGTCATGGAGAGGGGGCGCGTGGGTGATTGCATGCGGTGAATGTAACCAAATGGCCGTTTTTCTGCTTTCCGAAGTTCTCACGTGTTTGATGCGAAACACGCATGAATGGGCGAGAGTGTCGCCTTTACTGTATTTTTGTACAGTTGTAAAATCCCGCCGGACTACAATCAGCGCTCCCATGGCGACCAAATCCCCCAACGACTATTCCGAAGGCTCGATCCGCGTGCTCAAGGGCCTTGAGCCCGTCAAGCAGCGGCCGGGCATGTACACGCGCACCGACAATCCCCTGCACATCATCCAGGAGGTGCTGGACAATTCCGCTGACGAGGCACTGGCTGGCAACGGCAAGAAGATCAAGGTGACCCTGCATGCCGACAGCTCGGTCAGCATCGAGGACGACGGCCGTGGCATCCCCTTCGGCCTGCACCCTGAAGAAAAGGCGCCAGTGGTCGAGCTGGTGTTCACCCGCCTGCATGCCGGTGGCAAGTTCGACAAGGGCAAGGGCGGCGCCTACAGCTTTTCCGGCGGCCTGCACGGCGTAGGCGTCAGCGTGACCAACGCCTTGTCCAGGCGGCTTGAAGTCACGTCTTACCGCGAAGGCATGGTGGCCCGGCTGGTGTTTTCGGGCGGCGACGTGATTGAAAAACTGCACCTGCGCAAGGCCGGCGAGGGCGACCGCAAATCTGGTCTGACGGTGCGCGCCTGGCCCGATCCCAAATATTTCGAATCGTCTGTTTTGCCCATTGCGGAGCTGACGCACCTGCTGCGCAGCAAGGCCGTGCTGATGCCCGGCGTCACCGTCACCCTGACGACGGAAAAAACAAAAACCACCGACACCTGGCTGTACAAGGGCGGCCTGCTGGATTACCTGATGCAGACCCTGACCGGGGACCCGGTGATCCCGATGTTCGAAGGGCAGGGTTTTGCGGACGAGGCCCACGACAGTTTTGCCGAAGGTGAGGGCGCCAGCTGGTGCCTGGCCTTCACCGAAGACGGCCAGCCGGTGCGCGAGAGCTACGTCAACCTGATCCCGACCAGCGCCGGAGGCACCCACGAAAGCGGCCTGCGTGACGGCGTGTTCCAGGCGGTCAAGAGTTTTGTCGATCTGCATTCGCTGCTGCCCAAGGGCGTCAAGCTGCTGCCCGAGGACGTGTTTGCGCGCGCCAGTTATGTGCTCAGCGCCAAGGTGCTGGACCCGCAGTTCCAGGGCCAGATCAAGGAGCGGCTCAACTCGCGCGATGCGGTGCGGCTGGTGTCCAGCTTTGTGCGCCCGACGCTGGAGTTGTGGCTGAACCAGCATGTGGACTACGGCAAAAAGCTGGCTGAACTCGCCATCAAGGCCGCCCAGAGCCGGCAAAAGGCCGGCCAAAAGGTCGAAAAGCGCAAGGGTTCGGGCGTGGCCGTGCTGCCCGGCAAGCTGACCGACTGCGAAAGCCGCGACCTGGCCCACAACGAGGTGTTTCTGGTCGAGGGTGATTCCGCCGGCGGCAGTGCCAAGATGGGCCGCGACAAGGAAAGCCAGGCCATCCTGCCGCTGCGCGGCAAGGTGCTCAACACCTGGGAGGTCGAGCGTGACCGGCTGTTTGCCAACACCGAGATCCACGACATCGCGGTCGCCATCGGCGTCGACCCGCACGGCCCCAATGACACGCCCGACCTGAGCGGCCTGCGTTACGGCAAGGTCTGCATCCTGAGCGATGCCGATGTGGACGGCTCCCACATCCAGGTTTTACTCCTGACCCTGTTTTTTCGGCATTTTCCGAAACTAATTGAGGCCGGCCACGTATATGTAGCGAGGCCGCCGCTGTTTCGTGTTGATGCGCCGGCCCGTGGCAAGAAACCTGCTTCCAAGGCGTATGCACTGGACGAAGGCGAATTGCTGGCGATTCTGGACAAATTGCGCAAGGAAGGCGTGCGTGAAGGCGCTTGGGCGATCAGCCGCTTCAAGGGCCTGGGCGAGATGAATGCGGAACAATTGTGGGAAACCACACTCAATCCTGATACCCGCCGCCTGTTGCCGGTGCAGCTCGGCAACCTGGACTTTGCCCAGACCGAGTCGCTGGTGACCAAACTGATGGGCAAGGGCGAAGCCGCAGCGCGGCGCGAACTGATGGAACTCCACGGGGATGCCGTGGAAATCGATATTTAAGGCAACCCCGACGATGGATACGATGCAGTTGCAGCGGCATGGCCATGTTCATGCATAAAAAATGGCTCCAGCCCTTGCTGGGCGGGCGCAAGCTGCTATCATTTTTGATGGTTGTGGCGGCGTTGCTGTGCGCTGCGCCGGCGCGGGCCGATGTCTGGGGCTATGTGGACGACGCCGGGGTGGCGCATTTTTCGGCTGAGCGGCTGGATGAGCGCTACCAGCTGTTTTTCCGCGGCAGTGAAAGCTTTGACACCAGCCGCGGGGCGCGTGGATTGCCCGGCTACAACCCCGGGGCGCCTGGCGCGCCGCCCAAGCTGCTGGCTTTTTTCGACGTGTCGCCCAGCTACAAGGCCGTCAAACACCTGCTGCGTGAAGCCTCCGTGGCCCAGGACATCGACTATGAGCTGTTGCAGGCGCTGATCGCCACCGAGTCCGGCTTCAACACCCATGCGGTGTCCCCCAAGGGCGCGGTCGGCCTGATGCAGCTGATGCCGCCGACGGCACAACGCTATGGCGTCCGGTCCGACAAAAAGGTCCCGATCGAAAAGAAGCTGACCGACCCCATGACCAACATCCGTGCCGGCTCGCGTTATTTGCGCGACCTGATCGATTTGTTTCCCGGTCAGCTGGAGCTGGCTGTGGCCGCCTACAACGCCGGCGAGGGTGCTGTGCAGCGCGCCGGCAACCGCATTCCCAATTACCCCGAGACCAAAAACTACGTCA
>CBFGNA010000123.1:0-6944 GCA_965650045.1 uncultured Polaromonas sp. | reverse complement strand
AACTTCGGTTTTGAAGCCTTTTTTGTTGGGGCGGCCACGCGCGCTGTCCTGCCAAATCAAGCTGAGGCGGTTTTCGTCACTACAATGTTGCGATGCAGCAAGGCAGTCGCAAGATCCATGGCCAGCCGGGTTCCACCCCGGTGAGCAGCTTGCCGCGCGGTTATTTCTGCGCTGTCACGCCGCCCTGAACTGATTGTTCTGCCGCTCCCCGCGAGCACCCTGGCGCCCGCCGCCGTCTTCTTTCTGGCCCCCACACCTGCACCGTGCAGGTGCTGCTTCGTTCACTCATGTTCTTGAAATCATCTTTTCGCCAGACCTGGCTTTCCAACATCCGTGGTGATCTGCTGGCCGGGCTGGTCGTGGCATTGGCCCTGATTCCCGAGGCCATTGCCTTTTCCATCATCGCTGGCGTCGATCCCAGGGTCGGGCTGTATGCCTCCTTCTGCATCGCCGTGGTGATTGCCTTCACGGGCGGGCGGCCCGGCATGATTTCTGCCGCCACCGGCGCCATGGCGCTGGTGATGGCCAGCCTGGTCAAAGACCATGGCCTGCAGTACCTTCTGGCGGCAACGCTGCTGACCGGCGTGCTGCAGATGTTTGCCGGCTGGCTGAGGCTGGGCGTGCTGATGCGTTTTGTGTCGCGTTCGGTCGTGACGGGTTTTGTCAATGCGCTGGCCATCCTGATCTTCATGGCGCAACTGCCCGAACTGATGGGCGCGCCCTGGATGGTGTTTGCCATGGTGGCGGGCGGCCTGGCCATCATTTACCTGTTTCCATTGCTCACGCGTGCCGTGCCTTCGCCGCTTGTCTGCATCGTGGTGCTCACCGGTGTGGCGATGGCGGCTGGCCTGGATATCCGCACGGTGGGCGACATGGGTCGGTTGCCCGACAGCCTGCCGGTGTTTCTGCTGCCCGACGTGCCGCTGAACCTGCAGACCCTGCTGATCATTTTTCCGTATGCGCTGACCATGGCGGTTGTTGGGCTGCTGGAGTCGATGATGACGGCTTCCATCGTGGACGACCTGACTGACACGCCCAGCAACAAGAGCCGTGAGTGCGCCGGGCAGGGCATTGCCAATATCGCCTCGGGTTTGCTCGGCGGCATGGCGGGGTGCGCCATGATTGGCCAGTCGGTCATCAACGTGAAATCTGGTGGGCGCGGCCGGCTGTCAACGCTGGCCGCCGGGGTGTTTTTGCTGATCATGGTGGTGTTTCTCGGCCAGTGGGTCCAACAGATCCCGATGGCCGCCCTGGTTGCGGTGATGATCATGGTGTCCGTGGGCACCTTCAACTGGGCGTCGATCAGGAACCTCGGCAAACATCCACCCAGCTCCAGCATCGTCATGGTGGCCACCGTGCTGGTGGTTGTCGCCACGCACGACCTGGCCAAGGGCGTATTCGTCGGCGTGCTGCTGAGCGGCATTTTTTTCGCGCACAAGGTTGGCCGCGTGCTCCGGGTGGACAGCCAGGGCACGGATGGCGGCAAGGGCCGCGCCTACACGGTGGTGGGCCAGGTGTTTTTCGCCTCGGCCGACAGCTTCACCGCCAGCTTCGATTTCAGGCAAGTCCCTGAATATGTACGCATCGACGTGAGTCGCAGCCACTTCTGGGACATCACGGCGGTCAACGCGCTGGACAAGGTCGTGATGAGGTTCCGTCGAGAAGGCGCGCAGGTTGAGGTGCTGGGCATGAACGAGGCCAGCGCAACGCTGGTGGGCCGGTTTGCAGTGCACGACAAGCCCGATGCGGTCGAGCGAATGATGAGCCATTGATCAAAGAGGCAAGCATCATGAATCGGGTCTTGTCTGTGTAGCTGGGGTGGCGTAGCGTCCCAGTGCAGCGTTTTATGAAAAAACAGGCCCTGGCCCCCGCCCCGTAAGCGTCACCAGCTATTGATTCCATAGCGGGCTGCGACGCGGCGGTTGTCATCAAACCGCCATCAAACCGACACAAGCACGTCACCCCGTGCTTCCAGAATCTCCGCATCAAGCAAAAACACGATGGGAAGTTCGGCATGGGTCAAGGGTTTGGCAAGGCTTTGGAGCCGGAAGACGGCGTCAACACGGCGGGCAACCCGTCCATCCACGAGGTAGACGGCGGGCGCCGGCACGTGCTGCGCTGCACCTCGGCGGCGGTGACGCTGCTGATGGGCTCACACACGCTGACAGGCCACGCCGCACCGGCGGACCGTGGCAAGCCGCTGGGGTTTACCGGTGTGCCGGTCTCCAGCGCTGACACGCTGGTGGTGCCGCCTGAATACGAAGCGCAGGTGCTTTACCGCTGGGGCGATGCCACCGGGATCGCGGGGGCGGGCGCGCCAACGTTCAGGGCCGATGCCTCGAACAGCGCGGACGATCAGTTGCTGCAAGCCGGCATGCACCACGACGGCATGGAATATTTCCCGCTGGACAAGAACCCGCGCCACGGCTTGCTGGCCATCAACCACGAATACACCGACGACGGCCTGCTGCACAGCGACGGCATGAAAAGCTGGAGCGCCGCCAAGGTGCGCAAGTCCCAGGCGGCGCATGGCGTGAGCATTGTTGAGGTGACCGAGCGCGGCGGCGTCTGGCGCGTGGTGCCCAATTCGCGTTATGCGCGCCGTATCACGGCCAGCACGCCCATGGCCTTCAGCGGCCCGGCCGCCGGCCATGCACTGCTCAGGACCGCCGCCGACCCGCAAGGCCTGCGTCCGCTGGGCACGCTGAACAACTGCGCGGCCGGCCAGACGCCCTGGGGCACCTTTCTGACCTGCGAAGAAAACTGGAACGGCTATTTCTCGGCGGCGGACAAGCCTTCGCCCGACCAGCTGCGTTACGGCCTGCGGAACCAGGGCTTCGGCTACCGCTGGCATGAGTTCGATGAACGCTTCGATACGGTGAAACATCCCAACGAGCCCCACCGCTTTGGCTGGGTGGTCGAGATTGATCCTCAGGATCCGGCGCAGACGCCCGTCAAGCGCACGGCGCTGGGCCGCCTCAAGCATGAGGGCGCCACCGCCACCGTCAGCCGCGACGGACATGCGGTGATCTACATGGGCGACGATGAGCGCTTTGAATACGTTTACAAGTTTGTCAGTGCGGGCAAGGTCAAGCCCGGCGGTTTCAAGGCCAACCAGAACCTGCTCGACCACGGCACCCTGTATGTCGCACGTTTCGACGCCCAGGGTTACGGCCGCTGGCTGCCGCTGGTGCATGGCGAGGGTGGTCTCGACGCCGCCGCCGGTTTCGCCGACCAGGCCGAGGTGCTCATCAAGTGCCGCCAGGCGGCAGATGCCGCCGGCGCCACAAAGATGGACCGCCCCGAATGGGTGGCGGTGCATCCGAACACCGGCGAGGTGTTCCTGACCCTGACCAACAACAGCGCGCGCGGGCAGAACGGCCGCATGGCGGACGCTGCCAATCCGCGCAACGACAACATCATGGGCCACATCATCCGCTGGCGCGAAGGCAAGGGCGCTGGCGGCGGGGGCTTGTTCGATGGCGATGCCAGTGCCACCGAGTTCCGCTGGATGCACTTTGCACTGGCGGGCGACCCGAATGCCGGCAAGGCCGAATACCGCGGCACGATCAAGGGCGACATGTACGGCAGTCCGGACGGCCTGCAGTTCGACGCCGGCGGCCTGCTCTGGATCCAGACCGATGTTTCGACCTCGGCCATGCACAAGGGCGCTTACACCGGCATGGGCAACAACATGATGCTGTGCGCCGACCCAACTACGGGTGAGACCAAACGCTTTCTGACCGGCCCGGCGGGCTGCGAGATCACCGGGGTGAGCTTCACGCCCGATCGCCGCGCGGTGTTCATCAACATCCAGCATCCGGGTGAAACCGCCAGCGAGCGGAGCGACCCGGCGCAACCCAAGGCGGTGAGCCAATGGCCGGATGGCCCCACCGGCGGGCGGCCGCGCTCGGCCACCGTCGTGATTCGCCGCAAGGACGGCGGCCCCGTCGGGACCTGATGTTCAGAGACTGCAAGCCCCGTCCCCGGGGCTTTTTTACAGCGTCTGGTCTTGCGATTTGTGAACTGTGAACCGTGAACTGTGATTTGTGAATTGACAACAAGGAGTCACCATGAAAGAACTGCCCAATCCCACCTTCGCCCTGTCGCCCGTCACCCCGGCGCATTTTTCACGGGGGTTACTTCATCAAAGCTCTCATGCACCCCTTCCAGCCGCTGTTCAAAGGCCTGCCCTGGGGAAAATCCAGGTCGGCTGGGCCAGGCACCAGGACGAGGTCCGGCAGGCGCAGCGCCTGAGGTACCAGGTCTTTGCGACCGAGATGGGCGCTACGCTGACCGGCGCACTCCCGGGCCACGACATCGATCTGTTTGACGACTTTTGCGAACACCTGCTGGTGCGCGACGAAGCCAGCCAGGACGTCATCGGCACTTACCGCGTGCTGACGCCCGCCCAGGCCAAGCGCGCCGGCAGCACCTACAGCGACACCGAGTTCGATTTGACGCGCCTGCGTTTTTTGCGGCCGCGCATGGTCGAGCTGGGCCGCAGCTGCGTGCATGCCGATCACCGGCATGGCGGCGTGATTCTCGCGTTGTGGGGGGCGCTGGCCGAGTTCATGGCACGCAACCAGCTCGACACCATGATCGGCTGTGCCAGCATCCCGATGCAGCACCACGGCGCTTCTCCGGGCCAGGCGGCAGCCAGCATCTGGCGCCAGGTCCGGCAGACGCATCTGGCACCGATTGAATTTCACGTGACGCCCCGCCTGCCGTTGCCGGTGGAGCGGCTCGATGATTCGCTGGACATCGAGCCGCCGGCGCTGATCAAAGGCTATTTGCGCCTGGGGGCCAAGGTGCTGGGCGCACCGGCCTGGGACCCGGACTTCAATTCTGCCGACCTGCCCATGATGATGCGCATTGCCGACCTGCCGGCGCGCTACCGCAAGCACTTTTCCGCGGCGGGGGCTTGATGCGTTCGCTGTTCGACAAGCTCGGTCCGCTCAACCAGGGGCCTTCGCCTGACGATGCCGATGACCACGACGAGCTGGCGCTGCGCAAGCGTTATCGCTGCATTTTCATTTCCGACCTGCATCTGGGCACCCCCGGCTGCCAGGCCGCGGCACTGCTGGACTTCCTGAAAGCGCATCCCAGTGACTACCTCTACTTGGTTGGCGACATCGTCGATGGCTGGCAATTGCGGCGCAAATGGTACTGGCCGCAGTCGCACAACGACGTGGTGCAAAAGCTGCTCAAGCGGGCACGCAAAGGCTGCCGGGTGATTTATGTACCGGGCAACCATGACGAGTTTGCGCGCGAATTCGTCGGCCACCAGTTCGGCGGCATCGAGGTGCTGGAAGAGGCCGTCCACGTCACGGCCGATGGCCGCAGGCTGTGGGTGGTGCACGGGGATTATTTCGACGCCGTGGTGCAGTGCGCCAAATGGCTGGCCTACGTGGGCGACAACCTTTACGAGTTCACGCTCAAGCTGAACCGCCACCTGAACCGCCTGCGCGCGCGGCTGGGCCTGCCTTACTGGTCGCTGTCCGCCTACCTCAAGCAGAAGGTCAAGAGTGCGCTGAACTACGTGACTGACTTTGAAGAGGCCGTCGCCACGGAGGCCCGGCGCCGCGGCCACCAGGGCGTGGTGTGCGGACACATCCACCGCGCGGAGATGCGAACCATCAACGGCACGCTGTACTGCAACGACGGTGACTGGGTGGAGAGCCGCACAGCGCTGGTCGAGCATTACGACGGCACGCTGGAGCTGTTGCACTGGGCGCCTGCCCATGAAACCCAGGGCCGCGGGCATGTCGCCGCGACCGTGACCGCGTGAGGCCAGCATGAAAATCGCCCTGATTACGGATGCCTGGAAACCGCAGGTCAACGGTGTGGTGACCACCCTGGTGGAGCTGGTGCTGGAACTTGAAAAACTGGGTCACCAGGTTGAGGTCATCCACCCCGGCCTGTTCAGGACGCGGCCCTGCCCGGGTTATGCCGGCATAGACCTGGCAATCCGCCCCAAACTGCTGCTGAGCCAGAAGCTGGACGCGCTGCAGCCCGATGCCATCCATGTGGCCACCGAAGGTCCGCTGGGCTGGGCGGCACGTGGCTACTGCGTGCGCCACGGCCTGCGTTTCACCACGGCGTTCCACACCAAGTTCCCGGAGATCCTCCATGCGGCCCTGAAAATCCCGCTGTCCTGGGGTTATGCGCTGTTCCGGCACTTTCACCGGCCCTCGTCGGGTGTCATGGTGCCGACCGCGGGCGTGCTGCGCATGCTGGAGCAGCGGGGCTTTCGCCATCTGCGCCACTGGACGCATGGCGTGGACACCGGGCTGTTTGCGTTTCAGCCGCAGCCGCGCCTGTACCCGCCGCTGGGTACGCTGGTGCGACCGGTTTCGCTGTTTGTGGGCCGGGTGTCGTATGAGAAAAACATTGCCGCGTTTCTCGACCTCGACATACCCGGAACCCGGCTGGTTTGCGGCGTCGGCCCGCTGGAAGCTTCCCTCAAGGCGCGTTACCCCCACGTGCGCTGGCTGGGTGTGCTGCCGCGGGAGGAACTGGCGAAGGTTTATGCCGCTGCCGACGTGTTTGTTTTTCCGAGCAGGTCAGAGACCTTCGGCCTGGTGATGCTGGAGGCCATGGCCAGCGGAACGCCCGTCGCGGCCTACCCGGTGGATGGCCCGCTGGAAGTGCTGGGCACACAAGATGGTGCGGTGCAGGGCGGGGCCTTGCATGACGACCTGAAGCAGGCTTTCCAGGCGGCGCTGGCGGTGCCCCGGCATGAGGCGCGTGCACGGGCGCTGGCTTTCAGCTGGGCGCACGCTGCCCACTTGTTTGAGGGGCATCTGGTGGCAGCCGGGCAGGGCGCAGCAAGCCGCCCCGTGCCGGCCGATGCCCTGGCCGGATAAGGGCCCGGACATCGCTCTGTCACACGCCTGTCATTTATCCGGTCAACACTCAGACCACTGACAACAAGTCAATTT
>CBFGNA010000122.1:0-6953 GCA_965650045.1 uncultured Polaromonas sp. | reverse complement strand
TGACCCAATGGCCGTCGGCCAGCGGCTTCACGCGCGTGCATGCCGATCGCGATGTGGCCACGCCTGCGGGCCCCCACAAGCTGCTCGATGTGGTGGCCGACCGCTTCCGTGTGCAGACCGCCGAAAAATCGCGGGTGGTGGAAGCGATTGAAATGGCGCTCAAGCGCGGCGGCCGCCTCAACGTGTATGTGCAGGCGACGGAGCGGGGCGGCGAGAGCGCAGGGCCGCCCCAAGCCGAGCCAGCCCCTGTTCCTGATGCCAGGGGCAGCGTACCGCCGCAGGCTCACGAAGTGAAAAGCGTGGGGGCTCACAGTTCTGAACAAATGTGGCGCTTTTCCACCGGCCTGCATTGCCCCGACAGCGACCTGCGCTACACCGAGCCGACGCCGTCCCTGTTTTCCTTCAATTCCGCCATGGGCGCCTGCGAAACCTGCCGCGGTTTTGGCCGCGTGATCGGTGTCGATTACGGCCTGGTGATCCCGAACGACAAGCTTACGCTGCGCTCGGGTGCCATCAAGCCGATGCAGACGCCGGCCTGGAAAGAAGCGCAGGACGACCTGATGCGCCATGCCGAAACAGCCGGCATCCCGCGCGACACGCCCTGGTACAAGCTCACGCCCGAGCAGCAGGGCTGGGTCATCAACGGCTCGCCGAACTGGAACGGCAAATGGAACCAGCACTGGTTCGGCATCAAGCGCTTCTTCGCCTACCTGGAAAGCAAGGCCTACAAGATGCACATCCGGGTGCTGCTGTCCAAATACCGCAGCTACACGCCGTGCGAAACCTGCGGCGGTGCGCGCCTCAAGCTGGAAGCCTTGCTCTGGCGCCTGGGCTCCAAGGCGGATGCCGATGCGGCGCTGCCGCCGGAAAAACGCTTCATGCCGGTCAGCGTGGACTGGAGCCGCACACAACTCGAAGCGCTGCCGGGCTTGAGCCTGCATGACCTGATGCAGTTGCCGATAGACCGGCTGCGTGAGTTTTTCAACGGCCTGGCACCGGCTGCCCTGCAGGACGGCACGGCGCCCGATGCCGAGTTCCGGGCGCTCAAGTCGCTGTTCGAGGAAATCCACACCCGGCTGCGCTATCTCAGCGATGTCGGCATCGGTTACCTGACGCTGGACCGGCAAAGCCGCACCCTGTCGGGCGGCGAGGTGCAGCGCATCAACCTGACGACGGCGCTGGGCACCTCGCTGGTGAACACGCTGTTTGTGCTGGACGAACCCTCCATCGGCCTGCACCCGCGCGACATGAACCGCATCACCCAGGCCATGCATCGCCTGCGCGACGCCGGCAACACGCTGGTGGTGGTCGAGCACGACCCGGCCGTGATGCTGGCGGCCGACCGCATGATCGACATGGGCCCGGGCCCGGGCGAGAAGGGCGGCCAGATCGTGTTCGACGGCACGCCGGAGGACCTCAAGCACGCGGATACCCTGACCGGCGCCTACCTCGGCTCGCGCAAGCAGGTCGGCATGGGCTTCAAGCGCCCGGTGACCGACAACACGCCGCGCCTGATCCTCGAAGGCGCGCGCGATCACAACCTGAAGAACCTCAGTGTCGAATTCCCGCTGCAGCGCCTGGTGTGTGTCACCGGGGTCAGCGGCTCCGGCAAATCGACCCTGATGCAGGACATCCTGGCACCCGCGCTGCTGCGCCAGTTTGGCAAGGCGACAGAAACACCCGGCCAGCACGACCGGCTGCTGGGTGCGGATTACCTGACCGATGTGGTGTTTGTGGACCAGTCGCCCATCGGCAAGACGGCGCGCTCCAACCCGGCCAGTTATGTGGGTGCCTGGGACGCGGTGCGCGAGCTGTTTGCGCAGGCACCGCTGGCACGCCAGCGCAGCTACACCTCGTCCAAGTTCAGCTTCAACAACGGCGACGGCCGCTGCCCGACCTGCGGCGGTTCGGGTTTTGAACACGTCGAAATGCAGTTCCTCAGCGACGTCTATCTGCGTTGCCCCGATTGCGACGGCAAGCGTTACCGGCCCGAAATTCTCGAAGTCACGATTGAACGCAAGGCGATTGGCGATGTCCATCCGCGCCTGATGAATGTGTCCGATGTGCTGGACCTCACGGTCAGCGAGGCCAGCCAGCTGTTTGCGCAGGACCGCGAGGTGATTCGCGCGCTGCAGCCCATCGTCGATGTGGGGCTGGAATACGTGAAGCTCGGCCAGCCGGTGCCGACGCTGTCGGGCGGCGAGGCGCAGCGCCTCAAGCTGGCCGGCTTTCTGGCCAACGCCTCGAAAACTGCCAGCGTCAGCCGCCAGCCGCTGGCGTTGAAAAACGTCAACCGCGGCACCCTGTTCCTGTTCGACGAACCGACCACCGGCCTGCACTTCGACGACATCGCCAAGCTGATGCGCGCCCTGCGCAAGCTGCTGGATGTCGGGCACTCGCTGATCGTCATCGAACACAACCTCGACGTGATCCGCTCCGCCGACTGGCTGATCGACCTCGGCCCCGAAGGCGGCGAAGCCGGCGGCCTGCTGGTGGCTCAGGGCACGCCGGAACAGGTGCGCGAACACCCGACGTCGCACACCGCGCTGGCGCTGCGCGAATACGAGCAGGCCATGGGCCAGGTGCACGGCGTGGAAGAGGCGCGCCCCAAGGTCTGGAAGTCCAAACCGGCTTTTTCCAGCCTGATCCAGATCGTCAACGCCAAAGAGCACAACCTCAAAAGTCTCTCGGTGGACATTCCGCGTGGCAAATTCAATGTGGTGACCGGCGTGTCGGGTTCCGGCAAGTCCACGCTGGCCTTCGACATCCTGTTCAATGAAGGCCAGCGGCGTTACCTGGAGTCGCTCAATGCGTATGCACGCAGCATCGTGCAACCGGCGGGCCGGCCCGAGGTCGATGCGGTCTACGGCATCCCGCCCACGGTCGCCATCGAGCAGCGCCTGTCGCGTGGCGGTCGCAAGTCCACCGTCGGCACCACCACCGAGGTCTGGCACTTTTTGCGCCTGCTCTACGTCAAGCTCGGCATCCAGCATTGCACCAAAGACGGCGCGGCCGTGATGCCGCAAAGCCCGGAAAGCATTGCCGCACAACTGCTGAAGAATTACCGCGGCCAGCACATCGGCCTGCTGGCGCCGCTGGTCATCAACCGCAAGGGCGTCTACACCGAACTCGCCGACTGGGCGCGGCCGCGCGGCTATACGCATTTGCGCATCGACGGCGAGTTTTTGCCGACCACCAACTTCCCGCGCATCGACCGCTTCAAGGAACACACGGTCGAATTGCCGGTGGCCGACATCCATGTGACGCCGGACAACGAAGCCGCGCTGCGCGAGGCGCTGGCGACGGCGCTGCAGCACGGCAAGGGGGTGGTGCATGTGCTGGCACCGCTGACCGGCCTGCGTGGCGCGATGATGGCGGGCACATCGACGCGGCAGATCGGCAAACTGCAGGCCTCGTCCACCCAGCGCGCCTGCCCGGTGTGTTCCACCTCTTACCCCGAGCTCGATCCGCGCCTCTTCAGCTACAACAGCAAACACGGCTGGTGCCCGGACTGCGTCGGCACCGGCGTCAAGCTCACCAAAGAGCAGCGCAAGGTGTTCGACGATTCGGTGCGTGACGATGACAACAAGGGCCGCGAACAGAGTTTTGCCGAGCCCGAAGCCGAAGACGTGCTAGATACCGTCTGCCCGGGCTGCCAGGGCACGCGCCTGAATGCGCAGGCCCGCGCGGTGCAGTTTGCCGGTGTCGGCATCGCCGACATTGCCGCGCTGTCGGTGACCGATGTGCGCGCCTGGGTTGAAACGCTGTCGCTGTCCGGCCGTGAAGCCGGCATTGCCCGCGACCTGATTCCCGAGATCAAAAGCCGCCTGGAGTTCCTGGAAGACGTGGGCCTGGGTTACCTGACGCTGGACCGCGGCGCGCCCACGCTGTCGGGTGGTGAGGCGCAGCGCATCCGGCTGGCCGCGCAGCTCGGCTCCAACCTGCAGGGCGTCTGTTATGTGCTGGACGAGCCGACCATCGGCCTGCATCCGCGCGACAACCAGATCCTGCTGCGCGCCCTGGGCAAACTCAGTGAACGCGGCAACACGCTGGTCGTGGTGGAACACGACGAGGACACGATTCGCCGCGCCGACAACATCATCGACATCGGCCCCGGCGCCGGCAAACGCGGCGGCCGGCTGGTGGGGCAGGGCACGGCGGCACACCTCGCCACCTTGCCCGATTCACTGACCGGGCGTTACCTCGCGAATCCGCTGATCCATCCACTGCAACTGCGGCGCGAAACCCGCACCGGCGCGGCGCCCGCTGTGGTCCAGGCCATCACGGATGTCGAGGCGAAACCGGTGAGCAAGGCCAAAGCGGCGGCGCTCAAGGCAGCTCGTCTGAAAGCAGAAGCGGCCAGCGCCAGCGCGTTGCACAACGCCGCGCCGGTGGCGGCCGGACCTTTCACGGCCTGGCTCAAGGTGGTGAATGCCGATCTGCACAACCTCAAGAAAGTGTCGGTCACCGTGCCGTTATACCGGCTGGTGGCCGTCACCGGCGTTTCGGGCTCCGGCAAGTCCACACTTGCGCGTGATGTGTTGCTGACCAATGTGCATGCCGGCGTGATGTTGCGCAGCACCAAGGCCGGGCGCGATGCCGACGACAAAGGCAAAACACCGGCCTGGACTGGCTGCGAAGCCATCGAGGGTTATGCCGCGGTGGACCGCGTGCTGGAAGTGGACCAGACACCGATTGGCAAGACGCCACGCTCCTGCCCTGCGACCTACATCGGTTTCTGGGACACCATCCGCAAGCTGTTTGCCGACACGCTGGAGGCGAAGGCGCGCGGTTACGGCCCGGGGCGTTTCAGCTTCAACACCGGCGAGGGCCGCTGCCCGACCTGCGAGGGTGCAGGTGTGCGCACCATCGGCATGAGCTTTTTGCCGGACGTGAAGGTGTTGTGCGAAACCTGCCATGGCGCGCGGTTCAATCCCGAAACCCAGGCCGTGACCTGGCGCGGCAAAAACATCGGCGACGTGCTGACCATGGAAGTCGATGAAGCTGTGGAGTTCTTCGCGTCCATGCCCAACATCGCGCATCCGCTGCAGTTGCTGAAAGACGTGGGCCTGGGTTACCTGACGCTGGGCCAGCCTTCACCGACGCTGTCGGGCGGCGAAGCGCAGCGCATCAAGCTGGTGACCGAGTTGTCCAAGGTGCGGGACGACATCACGCGGCGCGGCCAGAAAGCGCCTCACACGTTCTACGTGCTGGACGAGCCGACGGTGGGCCTGCACATGGCCGACGTCGAAAAGCTGATCCATGTGCTGCACCGCCTGGTCAACGGCGGCCACAGCGTGGTGGTGATCGAGCACGACCTCGACGTGATCGCCGAAGCCGACTGGGTGATCGACCTCGGACCGGACGGCGGCAATGCCGGTGGCCAGGTGGTGGCCTCGGCACCACCGGAAGCGGTGGTGAAACTGGGCACACACACGGGCAAGGCGCTGGCACCGGTGCTGGCACGCTAGCCGAATTCCCTGCAGAAAGGGCGGGGAATAAGGTCAGAGGAACAGCCGAAGAATCATCGGATCATAAAATTACCGATTAGTAATATTGTTTACTGATCGGTTTAATTTTTGAGGCAAACACCATGATGCTGATGCGCGCGCGATCCCCCGGAGTTGGTTTTTCCCTGGCGGCGCTGTTGCTGGCGACCGGGTTGTCCGCCTGGGGGCAGGCTTTGGAGATGCCGGCCGATGAGACGGAGGTGCCTGCTCATCCCTGGGTGGTGCCGGCGCCCCGGGCTGCAGAAACCTATTTCACCAATCTCAAGGACGGCGGCAGTTACGAGTCGCCCTTTGTCGCGCGTTTCGGCTTGTCCATGCGCGGTCTGGTTCCGGCCGGGCATACCGCCGGGCGTGCCGGCCACCATCACCTGCTGGTCAACCAGGATTTGCCGCTGGACTTCAAGAAGCCCTTGCCCTTCACTGACCAGTACATCCACTTTGGCAAGGGCCAAATGGAAATGGTCGTTAACCTGCCCCCCGGCAAATACAAGCTCCGACTGTTGCTGGCCGACCAGGGACACATTCCCTATTTTGTGTACAGCAAGCCGCTGAGCATCACAGTCACCAAGCAAAACAAGAGCGTGTCGCTGGCCTCGGTGCAGGGCCCGCCACGGATCGAGCTGCTGAGTCCGGCGGACCGGGCAAGCGTCAAAGGGCCGTTTCGGGTGCAGTTCCACGCCAGTGGCTACAACGTGTCGCATGTGGGAACGCAGGTGCCTGATACAGGGCACTTCCGGCTGACCATGGAACGAACCGGCCGCAAGCCGGAGGTCCTCGACTTCTCGGGTGGCCAGACGGAAACCTGGCTCAACCCGCCAGCCGGTGACTACACCGTGCGGCTGGAGATGGTCAGCAACGCCGCTGGAGGCAAGGTGCTGACCGCCGCAAGGCCCTCAGCCCTCTCCGTCGCTGCGCGCTGATCCTGTTCAGATCGAACGGCTGCGCGCGGCCAGCAGCGCGGCAGCCACTTCGGCAAAACCCGCGCCGCGTTCACCGTCCGTGATGTAACGCGGCTTGTGACTCAGCTCCGCCTCAAAGCGGCGGATGTTGGCCACGCCCACCGAATGCGGAAAGGCCTCGAACATCAGCTGGTCGTTGGTCGAGTCGCCGACATAGACCCAGCGGTTCATCTCGGCGTCGAGGTCGCGGTCAAACAGTTCGCGGACGATCCAGCGTGCGCCCTCCAGCTTGTTGTGCGCGCCGAACCAGCCGTTGATGTGGATGGAACTCACCGTCGCGTTCATGCCTTCGCTTTGCATGATCTGCACGGCCTGCGCAATGGCGGCGGGCGGCAGGTGCACAAACTCGCTGTGGTCGATGGCGATGTCGGTTTCGCGGCCTGCGCTGTCCTGCGAGATCACCGCACCGGGCACCTCCCGGACGACACGGGCCGCCACCTGCTGCATGCGGGCGTAGTTGCTCAGCCGTGTGGCCTCATCCTGC
>CBFGNA010000121.1:0-6970 GCA_965650045.1 uncultured Polaromonas sp. | reverse complement strand
CGGCAAACTCAACTACGGCACCCCCGGCGCCGGCAGCACCACCCATCTCGGGGCCGAGCTGCTGCAGCGTGAGGCCGGCTTCACCATGCAGCACATCGCCATGAAAGGCAGCGCACCCGCACACACCGAACTCATGGGCGGCCGTCTCGATCTGGTGGTGGACCCGTTCCTGTCCATCCTGCCGTATGTGCAGGGCGGCCGCATGAAAATCATCGCCACCATGGGTGACAAACGGGTCGCCGGCCACGACTACCCGACGGTTGCCGAGACGATCCCCGGCTTCAACGTCGGCGCGCTGCTGGGCTTTGTGGTGCCGTCGGGCACGCCCAAGTCGGTGGTCCGCAAGATCCAGGCCGATACCGTCAAGGCCCTGGCCAGCCCGGAAGTCCAGGCACGCGCGAAGGAGTACGGCCTGAAGGTCGTCGGCTCGACGCCGGACCAGTTCGACACCTTTCTTGCCGCCGAGATGAAAAAATGGGGCAAGGTCATCACAGAAGCAAAAATCCAGATCGAGTGAGCCCTGCCATGAGCCTTCAAGTCAAACCCCTTCACCCCGTCTTTTTTGCCGAGGCCAGTGGCCTGGACCTGACGCAGCCGCTCAGTGGCGAGGACGTGCGCGCCATCAACGCGGCCATGAACGAGCATGCCGTGCTGCTCTGGCGCGGCCAGCCGCTGACAGCGCAGCAGCAGCTCAACTTCGCCAAAAATTTCGGTCCCCTGGACATTGGCCTCAAGCGCGTGTTCAAGCGCCCCGAACGGCTGGAAGACGAGCGCCTGATCGACATCTCCAATGTCGATGCGCAGGGCAATGTGGCCAAACGCGATTCGCCGAAAAATCTGTCGAACTTTGCCAACCAGCTGTGGCACAGCGACAGCTCGTTCATGAACCCGCGCGCGGCGTATTCGATGCTGCACAGCGTGATCAAACCGAGCTGGGGCGGCACCACCGAGTTTGCCGACCTGCGTCATGCCTACGACACACTCGACGAGCGCACCAAGGCTGAAATCGAGCACCTGAAGGCCGAGCACTTTGCGCTGCACACACGCATTTTGCTGGGTGACGAGGCTTACACCGATGACCAGAAGAAGGAGATCCCGCCGGCGGTCTGGCCGCTGGTCGACACCCATCCCGGATCAGGCCGCAAGGTCCTGTTTGTCGGTGTGCACGCGCGCCAGATCCTGGGCTGGCCAACGGCAGAAAGCCGCATGTACCTGCAGGACCTGCTGGAACACGCGACCCAGCGCGAGCGCGTGTACAGCCATGAGTGGCAGGTTGGCGACCTGGTGATGTGGGACAACCGCGCCACACTGCACCGCGGGCGCCGTTACGACATCAGTGAACGCCGCGAACTGCGCCGCACCACAGTGAACGACACGCCGGAGGCGATGCTTCAGGCCGCGTGAAGCAGCTTGAAGCGGCATGAACGGGCCGGGGCTCAGCCGCGCGCCGGAATGGCCAGGCCCTTGATAACGGCCGGGCGCGCCACAAAACTTTCCACTACGCGCTTGACGTTGGCAAAGTCGTCGAAACCGACCAGCGCACCCGCGTCATAAAAGCCATTCAGGTTGCGCACCCAGCCGAAGGTCGCAATGTCGGCAATGGTGTAGTCGTCGCCCATGATCCAGTTGCGGCCTTCGAGGCGTTTGTCCAGCACGCCGAGCAGGCGTTTCGACTCGGCGACATAACGGTCGCGCGGGCGTTTGTCCTCATAGTCCTTGCCGGCAAACTTGTGGAAGAAGCCGAGCTGGCCGAACATGGGCCCGATGCCGCCCATCTGGAACATCAGCCACTGCAGGGTTTCATAACGCCCGGCAGCGTCCTGCGGCAGGAATTTCCCGGTTTTCTCGGCCAGGTAGATCAGGATCGCGCCCGACTCGAACAGGCCCAGCGGCTGACCATCGGGACCCTTGGGATCGATGATGGCCGGAATCTTGTTGTTGGCGCTCAGCGAGATGAACTCGGGCGTCATCTGGTCGTTGCTGCCAAAGTCCACCAGATGCGGCTCGTAGGGCAGGCCGGTTTCCTCCAGCATGATCGAGACCTTCACGCCGTTCGGCGTGGGCAGCGAATAAAGCTGGATGCGTTCAGGATGGGCGGCGGGCCATTTCCGGGTGATCGGAAAGTCGGCAGGAAAAGAAAGGCGTGTGGAGGGGCGTGTGTTCATGGTGGCCGGATTGTCTGGTCAGGCCGCGTCTGGCGGGTGCTGCGTTTGGCGTAGCCGGGCCGGCCGTGGGGGTATTTTGGGATAGTGGGGCAGCGCGATGCGCTCCCGGCACCGGCGCTACCGGTTCAGGAATTCAGAAGCAGCCGCGGGCCCGCGCACCGTGCAGCTCGACCATCAGCAACTGAACATCGTCCAGGCTGCTGATGGGCCGCGCCAGTTGGGCCAGCAATGGCACAGGCAAGGCGACTTCATCCGGTGCCGGCGCGCGCAGGCGCGACGACAGAGGCAAGGTGTCGAGGTAGCGGTGATAGCCGGTGGGCTTGTGGGTCGCGGTGGGCATGGCAACATCCGTTCGTAAAAAGGATGAGTCAATGATGCCGACGCGCGCGACCCGTGCAGGTAGGTGACCTCGGATTTCACTGTCAGGGCGTGTTCTGTACCGCGTGCAAGTGTGAACCTGCAGGCGCAAGGGCTCTCTCCTACGTGCGCGATGCAACTGCTTACGATTGGCGCCGTGCCGCCACGCTTCACCGATAATTTCCAATTCAGGACGGGCCCTTGCATGAACACTTCCAGCGATCCCCACGCGGTGACCAGCGCCGCACAACTGGCCGCCCTTTTTGGCGAGGTGGGCGAAGCCTCGCTGCGCAAAGAGACCGGTTTTGTTCACCCGCTGTACCAGGCCATGATCGAAGCCTCGCCGTTTGCGGTGCTGGCCACGGCTGGGCCGGACGGCATGGACGCCTCGCCGCGCGGTGATGCGCCGGGTTTTGTGCAGGTGCAGGACGAGCGCACGCTGCTGTTGCCGGAACGCCGCGGCAACAACCGCGTGGACAGTCTGCGCAACATCCTGCACGACCCGCGCGTGGCGCTGCTGTTTCTGATCCCCGGCGTGGGCGAGACGCTGCGTGTCAACGGGCGCGCCGGCATCACCACCGATCCGGACGTGCTCGCACGTTTTGCGGTGCAAGGCCAGTTGCCCAGATGCGTGGTGGTGATTCAGGTGGACACGGTGTTTTTCCAGTGCGCGCGGGCGATTCAGCGTTCGGGCCTGTGGCAGCCTGCCGCCGCAGATGTGCGCAGCCGGGTGCCCAGCCCTGGCACGATCTTGCAGGCCCTGACCGATTCAGCCGTGGACGGCGAAAGTTATGACCGCTAGCTGCCGGCCCGCCAGCGCGCCACCTTGTACTGAATCCGGCGTCCTCGTATTTGCTATCAAAAGCGTAGCTGCTTGCGCTTGACTGGCAAGGGCTGGAGGCCGATTTGATGCATGGTCCTGCGCGAGAGGCAGGGTTTTCAGCTGCGCAGCAAAGCTTCCACGGCCGCGCCCAGCGCCAGCAGGTCCCGGTCGGCGCCGCGGCGCCCCACCAGCATCAGTCCGACGGCCAGACCGCCCTGGCGCGGCAGGGGCAATGACAGGGCCGGCAGGTCAAAAAAGTTGAACACCGAGGGGTTGCGCAGCAGCAGCGCGTTTGTCCGCAAAAAGGCGTCCTCGTCCTGCACGTCGTCAATGCGCGGTGCCAGCAGCGGCACCGTTGGCAGCAGCAGGGCGTCCAGGCCCGCCATGCGTGCATCCAGCGCGGGCAACAGCGCGGCGCGTGCCTGCTGGATGCCGACATAGCTGGCCGCGTCCAGCGCCTGCCCGCGGCGGATGCGGCCCAGCACGATCGGGTCGTAGGCTTCCGGCGAGGCTTGCACGCCGTCGCGGTGAATCCACGCGGCTTCGGCGGCAACCAGCGTGCCGCGCTCCTGCAGGCGGAAGGGCTCGCCCAGCAGCGTATCCATCGATTCGTCGCTGACGGCGGCGCCCGCGCCCGCCAGCTGGCGGATTGCCTGCTCCACCGCTGCCAGCACCGCGTCGTCGGCCTGGCTGAACAGCAGGCCGCGCGGCACGCCCAGCTTCAGGCCGGGCAGCTCGCGGCGCGGCAGCGGCTGGTGGGCGGTGCCGGCCAGCACGCCATCGGCCGCGGCGGCATCGGCCACGCTGCGGCACAGCGGGCCCACACTGTCCAGGCTGAAGGACAGCGGGTAGGCGCCGTCGCGCGGCACGCGCGCCTGCGTCGGTTTGAAACCGGTCAGGCCGTTGAGCGCCGAAGGGATGCGCACCGAGCCGCCGGTGTCCGAGCCGATGGCGATCTCGGCCATGCCGTGGGCGACCGAGACGCCGGCGCCCGACGACGAGCCGCCGGGGATGCGGCTCAGGTCCAGCGCATTGCCGGGTGTGCCGTAGTGCGGGTTGATGCCCACGCCGGAAAACGCGAACTCGGTCATGTTGGTCTTGCCGATGATCACGGCACCCGCCGCGCGCAGGCGGCTGACCACCAGCGCGTCGCGGGCGGCCGGCGCCGCGCCCTGTAGCAGCTTTGAACCCGCCGTGGTGGGCTCACCGGCCACGTCGAACAAATCCTTGATCGAGACAATGCGCCCGTCGAGCGGGCCGACCGCCCTGCCGGCGGCGATGCGCCGGTCAGCCGCCTGGGCGGCGGTGCGGGCGCTGTCGGCATACAGGCGCGTGAAGATGCGCGCTCCTTCGTCGCCGGCAGCGGTGATGGCCGCGAGGGCGGCTTCGAGCCGTTCGCTGGCGGGCAGGTCTGTGGTGCGTGTGTTCATACCGGGATTATCGGTATGTCCACGGCCTCTGGGCTCAGCGTCCGCCGTCTTCGAGGGCCTGCAGGCGCGCGCGCAGGGTATCCAGTTCTTCCAGCAGCTGCAAGGCGAGTGCGGCGCCGGCCAGGTTGACGCCCAGGTCTTTCTGCAGGCGCACCGCCACGCGGGCCCGGTGCATGTGCACACCGGTGAAGCGCCACTCGGCAGGCTCCGCGCCGGTGGGCGCCACCAGGCCTTCCTCGACCAGAGCCATCACCATCTCGGGCTCGGCTGCACAGGCGCGGCAGACCTCGACCAGGGTCAGCCCGGTCTGGTCTTCCAGCACAAAACCGGTCAGTTGCAAACGCGTGGTGTCGGGTGTCATGGCTGTCCTTCCAGATGGGCGCGGGGCCTGAAGCCCTTGAAGGCTTCGGCCAGCGCGCTGTAAGCGGCCTTGGCGGCTTCCGTGTCGGCGGGCGGCTGCGTCAGCTGCAGCACGAAGTAAAAATCACCGGGCGTCTTGCCCGGCAGGCCGCGGCCCTTCAGGCGCAGCTTGCGGCCCGCGGCCGAGCCGGCAGGAATGGTCAGCTCGACGGCGCCGGTCGGCGTGGGCGCTTCCACCTCGGCGCCCAGCGCGATTTCCCAGGGCGCGACCGGCAGGTCCATGTACACGTCATGCCCCTGCACGCGGTAACGCGTGTGCGGCAAAAACTCGACATCCAGGTACAGGTCGCCCGGGCTGCCCTGGCCGATGCCGGGCGAGCCCTGGCCGGCCAGGCGGATGTGCTGTCCCGCGCGTATGCCTTTGGGAATGACGAATTCGATGGTCTTGTCCTGGGTGCGCGTGCCGCCGCCCGCGTCGGCCGCCGGCATGCGCAGCTGCAGCGTGCGCGTGGCGCCCTGGTACGAATCTTCAATGCTGATCTGGATGCGCGCATGCTGGTCCTGGCCGTGCATGTCGAAGGAGCCGCCGCGGCCTGCGCCACGTGCGCCGCCGCCCATGCTGCCCATACCTCGAAAGAGCGAGTCGAAGAAGTCGCTGTGGTCGCCGCTGCCGGCGCCCCCGCCCGTACCGAAGCCCTCGAAGCCACCGCCGGCGCCGCCCTGCGCGCCCTGCCAGTCTGGTGGCGGGCGAAACTCCTGGCCGTCGCGGTAGTTGGCGCCGAGCCGGTCATACGCCGCGCGTTTTTCAGGGTCGTTGAGCGCTTCGTAGGCTTCGGACACCTGCTTGAACTGCGCCTCGGCGTCTTTTTCCTTGCTGACGTCCGGATGGTATTTGCGCGCCAGCTTGCGGTAAGCACGCTTGATTTCTTCCGGCGTGGCGTCGCGCGCCACGCCCAGGGTTTCGTAGTAATCCTTGAATTCCATGAATGCCTTTCACCGGAAACAGGGCAGGGTAGGTAAAACGCCAAAGGACCCGGCGCCCTGCTTCATTCTGGCGGACGACGGGGTTCCGCGTGTGTAAGAAATGGGCGCGAGATGCGCTGTATCAAGGGGCTGCCTGTTCCGCGGCGCCCGGGCTTGGCACTGGAGGCCCGCCCCTACCGCACGCACAGGCTGCGGCCTATCATCGCCGCATGGATGCTCCCACCCCCACCGCCCTGGAGGCCCTCCGCCCCCTGTTTGATGCCCAGCACCGCGCCAGCCGCGCGCAGATCGAGGTGCCGCTGGCGCTGCGCCGCGACCGCCTGCAGCGCATGGCGCGCCTGCTTGATGACCACGGCGCCGCGCTGGCGCAGGCGGTGCAACAGGACTTTGGCGACCATCTTTTAATGGCAATGGTTTGGTTACTCATTTGCGATGCGTACTGACGGGTGCTGGCGATGGTAACCAGTCCACCTTTCTTGGTGGCGACATTTACGTCACCGGGTGTCCAGGTGGCTACTCCATCAACCCCAACGGTAGTATCGGTACCGGTTGTTTTACCATTTACGATCAGCTTCCTTTTTTCGGTATAACCGGTGATGTACTTGTTAGGCGCATCGAGGAAGTCGTTGGCGGCAATAATGTTGATGGCGTTGCCATCGTAAGTGGTTTCATCGGGATTTACTTTCAGTCCGTTGTCACCGGCCCATTTCAACAATATGTTTATGTCGCCGTCGCGCAGTACACCGGCCACACATTTACCAACTGCGTTTTTGGGGTCCTGCTTCCAGGAGCTGGGGCCCATCACCTGGTCTTCACCATACGATTTACCGTGGGTAACCGGAATGATAATG
>CBFGNA010000120.1:0-6972 GCA_965650045.1 uncultured Polaromonas sp. | reverse complement strand
CCCCAGCGCACCGACTCGCGGCCGCCGTCGGCCGAACGCACCACCGACACCAGCGTGCCCTGCGTGGCCGAGGCTTCCCGGGTGATGACGTTGATCACGCCATTGACGGCATTGGCGCCCCACAGCGTCCCGCCCGGCCCGCTGATGACCTCGATGCGCTCGATGTCTTCGAGCATGACCGAATTGGCGTCCCAGGACACCCCGGACAGGAGGTTGGAGTAAAGGGTGCGGCCGTCAATCAGCACCAGCAGCTTGTTGGCAATTTCGTTGTTGAAACCCCGGGCGCTGATCGCATAAGCGCCCGCACTGCTCTGCGCGACCTGCAGGTTGGGCGCCAGCCGCAGCACTTCCGGCAGGCTGGTGGCGGCCGAGCGCCGGATGTCTTCGCTGGTGATGACGTAAACCGAAGCCGCCGCCGACTGCAGCGGCTCGGCCCGGCCGGAGACCGAGGTCACCTCGATGTTGCTCAGTTGCTCCAGGCTGAGGTCCGCCAGATGGGCCAGCGATCCGGCGTCAGGCCCAGCCGCCATGGCGCCGTGCGCAACCACTGTGAGAACCACCGCAGCAGCAGCAATTCTGGGCGCAGATGCGCGCGCTACGGTGTCTGTCATCGGATGGCCCCCACGGTGCAACAAATTCTAGTGAGGCGGGCCCCCGCCATGTGGCCGCGCGCACAACTGTCGGCGCCGTCCTACAAGAAACAGTGGGGCAATGGCGACAGCGCGGCTCGGGCGCCGCGGCGGAACGCGCGTCTGCGGCCTGCCGTGCCTGGCAGGCCAAAGCGGACGGTGCGCCGGCAGTGCGCCGGGGCCAGGGTCGCTATCAAATCAATAGCTGTTAGCGGACACCCCGCAAGGGCTGGAGGCACTTTTTATCAATAAACCGGGGACGGCGGTTGCAAGCGCGGATGTCAGGCCCTGCTGAAGTCCGGCTTGCGCTTTTGATGAAAGCTTCCGGCCAGCTGCGCGGCCCGCCCTGCGGGCGCTGACTTCAGACCTTGCTGAAGTCAGGCCGTCGCTTGTCCAGAAAAGCGCTGAAGGCTTCTTTGGCTGCAGGCTCCTGCAGCATGCGGCCGAAGCTGGCGCCCTCGTCGGCCATCTGCTGCATCACCAGCGACTGCTGACCTTTTTTCATCAGGCGTTTGGTTTCGACCAGCGAGGACAGCGGCTTGGCCGCCAGCTTGCGGGCAATCGCCTGGGCGATGCCGTTGGCCTCCAGCGGCGGCACCACGCGGTTGACCAGGCCTACTTCCAGCGCCGCCTCCGCCATGAAAGGTTCGCCGAGCAACAGGGCTTCGGCCGCACGGTGGTACCCCAGCATCTGCGGCACCAGCAGGCTGGACGCAGCTTCGGGGCACAGGCCCAGGTTGACAAAAGGCATGGAGAAAGCGGCGTTGTCACCGGCATAAACCAGGTCGCAGTGAAACAGCAGCGTGGTCCCTATACCGACAGCCGGGCCGCAGACGGCGGCAATCAGCGGCTTGGGAAAGGCGGCGATGCCGCGCAGAAAGCGGAACACCGGCGAGTCCATGCCCGCCGGCGGTTTGTTCAGGAAGTCGCCGATGTCATTGCCCGCAGAAAAGATGCTCTCCTGCCCCTGCAGCAACACCACACGCACGGCGGCGTCGGCTTCAGCAGCAGCCAGCGCATCAGCCATGGCGCCGTACATGGCGGAGGTGATGGAGTTTTTGCGCTCCGGTCGGTTCAAGGTGATGCTCATCACGCCGGCTTCAATGTGGGTGAGGATGTCTGTGCTCATGTGGTTTCCAGTGCTTGTTTGACAAAATCGAGCCGGTCCTGCCCCCAGTGCATCTGAGCGCCGACAAAAAAAGTGGGCGCGCCGAACACACCGCGTTCGACCGCTGTCTGCGTGGTCGCCTTGAGCCGGTCCTTGACCGCGGCATCGGCGGCCATGGTGAGTATCGCCGCCGGATCAAAGCCGGCGGCCTGCACAACCTCGGCCACCACCTGCGGATCGTTCATGTTCTTCCTGTCCACCCAGATCGCCCGGTAGACCGCGTCAACAAAGGGCACGAAGCGCTCAGGCTGCTGCATCTGCAGGGCCGTCGCACCCCGCATCAGGGTCAGGGTGTTGATGGGAAAGAAAGGATTTTCCTCGAAGGGCACGCCATAACGCGACGCGAAACGGCCCAGGTCCTCCATCATGTAGCGGCCTTTGGCGGGCACCGTCGTTGGCGAATGATTGCCTGTGGCCTGGAACACGCCCCCCAGCAGCATGGGCTGGTAGTCGATCACGCCGCCGGTTTCGCGGCAGATCTGCGGCAATTGCTTCCAGGCGATGTAGGCAGCCGGGCTGCCCACGTCAAAAAAGAACTCGACGGTTTTCGGCATCAGAACTTCTCCAGGTAAGGCCGCAGGTCGATCTCGTGCGTCCACGCGTCACGCGGCTGCGTGTGCAGCATCCAGTAGGTGTCGGCGATGTGTTCCGGGTTGAGGATGCCGTCATCGGCTTTCAGCGCATAACGCTCGGGGAAGTTGTCGCGGATGAAAGCGGTGTCGATGGCCCCATCCACCACCACATGTGCCACGTGGATGCCGCGCGGCCCGAGCTCGCGCGCCATGCTTTGCGCGAGCGCACGCAGCGCCATCTTGGCACCGGAAAACGCGGCGAAATGGGCGCCGCCGCGCATTGAGGCGGTGGCCCCGGTAAAAAGGATGGTGCCCTTGTGGCCATCACCGTCCCGCTGCACCATGCGTTTGGCCACCTCACGGCCGTTGAGGAAACCGCTGAAACAGGCCATCTCCCAGATCTTGAAATATTTCCGCGCAGTTTCTTCCAGGATGCTGCTGGGTGCGTTGGCACCGATGTTGAAGACCAGCACCTCGATCGGTCCTACCGTCGATTCGATCTGTTCGACCAGCGCAATGACTTCTTTTTCCTGACGCGCGTCAGAGGCAAAACCATGGGCTGTGCCGCCGGCCGCGCGGATCTGTTCAACAAGCGGCTGCAGCTTGTCGAGGCTGCGCCGCGTCACGCAGGCGGTGTAGCCCTCACGCGCGAAGCGCCGGGCAATCGCGCCGCCGGTGGCGTCACCGGCGCCTATGACGAGGGCTACCTTGTTTTTCAAAGTCATTCCTTGTAATAGACGACTTGGTGGGTGGTGACCAGCAATTCACCGGCTTCGTTCCACAGCTGCGCGGTCTGGTCGAAATAGCCCTTGCGAAACGCCTGCGCTTGGCTCTGCCCCAGCAGGTAGCCGCTGCCGGTGCGCTGGAGCAAGGCCGAGTCGGCGTGGTAATACACCGTCATGGACACGGTGCCAATCGGCACCAGCACCGGACGGCGGCGCCAGACCCGCGGAAAAAATACATCCGCCAGCCCCGTCAGCGAAGCAAAGTCCAGGGGGCGGGGCGGATCGTCGCGCAGCCACAGGCGGGTGCGGCTGGTGCCCTGATCGGCGCCATGCCAGTCCACCGGCATGGCCCCTTCGGCAAACCGCATCTCGTAGCGCTTGACCCATTCGACCTGCACCGGACCTCCAGCGCGTGCCAGCTCGGCTGGCGCGGGAAGCCGGGGCATGGTGTGCTCGTCGGCACCCCAGGTTTCGCGGCGCAGGCCGAAGAAGGCGGTGCCGGTCAGCACGGTTTCGCCGTTCTGCTGCATCTCGATGACCCAGTGCTGCGTCGAGCGGTTGGTGCGCGCCGGCCGCGCCGTCACGGTGAACGGACCGTCGGCCAGCGCGGCAGCAAAGTTGACCGTCAGCGAGACCGGATCGCCCAGCCGCTGCGGATGCTGCAGCACCGCGTTCAGCGCCTGTGCCGCGGTGACGCCGCCAAACGGGCCGACCATGTTGGCATAAGCCGTGCTGGTGTGGCCGAGAAATATGCCGTCGCCCTGCGCCTGCAGCGCGACGGCTTCATCAAAAGGGTGCGCGTTCATGAAAGCAAGTATGCCGCTGCAGCGGCCCTCAGGCAGTCATGCCGGTGACGCCGCCGGAGCGCATGTTTTCAAGCATGCCCACCATGCGCGGCCACAGGCTGTGGCTGAATTGCTGGCGAAAAAAGCCGAAGTGGCCAATGCGCCGGACACCCAGGTCGGCCGGCGTGATGCGCTCGAAGCTGCGCGCTGCCCCGGTGTACAGGTTGATCAGGTTCTGCGTGCCGCGCCAGGTCATCAGTTCGTCGTCGCTGATGGACAGGGCCAGCACCGGAAAGCGCACCTGCGCGTAGCTCTCACGGGCGCCTTCGCCCTCGGCGCCGACGCTGTATTGCGGGTCCAGGCACCACTTGCGCCACTGCAGCATCACACCCGCGGGCAGGTCGCCGACTTTTTTGAGTTTGCGCCCGGGGAAATAGCCGCACAGCCGCGTTGCCAGCGGCACCAGCACGTACCAGAAGTAAAGAATCAGCCGCCGCAGCTGCGGCGCATTGTCACGCCAGTAACCGCTGCCGGCTGCAATGCTGACCAGCCCATCAATTTGGTGCTGGTTTTTCAGCAGGCCCGGAAGCTGCGCGCCCAGGCTGTGGCCCAGCAGGTACAGCGGCGCATCCGGCAAAGCTGCCTTCGCAGAGTCAACCACAAGCTCATAGTCGCTGGCCCAGTCGAAAAGATCGGCCTTGAAACCACGCAGGCTGCCATCCGGCGTGCCCGGCAAGGAGTCGCCCGAACCGCGGTAGTCAAAGGTGGTGACGCGAAAACCCTGGCCCGACAACCATTCGGCAAACGCCGCGTAGTAGTCCTGCCGCACGCCCATGGCCCCGCCGATCACCACGCTGGCGCGGGCAGGACTGGCTGACTCGTAAACGCGAAGTGCGATCATCGCGCCTCCGCTGCTGGCAATCGTCACGCTCTTCATTGCACTCTCCCAATTCTCGGCTGCAAATTCAAGGCCGTCGTGGAGCCGGCTTTGCCGGGCCACCAACGGCGTCCCCCCGCGTGCGGGGGGAAGACGCCGAAGGCGGCTCAGGGGGGAGGGTCGTCAGACCCTTTGAAATATCCCGGCAGCGCCTTGCCCCATGCCCACACACATCGTCACCATCCCGTACTTCAGCTGGTGCCGGTGCAGCGCATGAATCACCGTCGCGGCGCGGATGGCCCCGGTCGCGCCCAGCGGGTGGCCCAGCGCAATCGCGCCGCCCATTGGATTCACTTTGGCGGCATTGAGACCCAGCGTGTTGATCACCGCCAGCGACTGCGCCGCAAACGCCTCGTTCAGCTCATACCAGTCGATGTCGTCCTGCTTGAGGCCCGCATAACGCAGCGCAGCGGGGATGGCCTCGATCGGGCCTATGCCCATGATGTGGGGCGGCACGCCCTTGGCCGCGTAGCTGACAAAACGCGCCAGCGGTTTCAGGCCATGTTCCTTCACCGCCTTTTCACTGGCCAGGATCAGCGCGCCGGCGCCGTCCGAGGTTTGCGAGCTGTTGCCCGCGGTGACCGAACCGCGCGCGGCAAACACCGTCTTGAGTTTGGCCAGGCCTTCGAGCGAGGTGTCGGGGCGCGGGCCTTCGTCCAGGCTCACCGTGCGGGTTTTGGCAATCACTTCACCGCTGTCCAGGTCGGGGGAGCGGTCGGTCACTTCCACCGGCGTGATCTCGGCCGTGAACTCGCCGTCTTTTTGTGCCTTGATGGCTTTCTGGTGCGACTCCAGCGCAAACTGGTCTTGCGCTTCGCGAGAGACCTTCCACTGCTGTGCCACCTTCTCGGCCGTCAGGCCCATGCCATAGGCAATACCGATGTTTTCGTCATTGGCAAACATGGCCGGCGACAACGAGGGCGAATTGCCGGACATGGGCACCATGCTCATGCTTTCGGTGCCGGCGGCAATCATCACATCGGCTTCACCCACGCGGATGCGGTCGGCCGCCATCTGGATGGCGGAGAGGCCCGACGCACAAAAACGGTTGACCGTGATGCCGCCGACGCTAACCGGCAAGCCGGCCAGCACCGCGCCTATGCGCGCGATGTTCAGGCCTTGCGGGCCTTCGGGAATGGCGCAGCCGCAGATGATGTCTTCAATCGCTTTCGGGTCCAACGTCGGGGCCTGCGCCAGGGCAGCCTGCAGCGCGCGTACCAGCAGATCGTCGGGACGGGTATTGCGGAAAAAACCGCGGTGCGAACGGCCAATCGGCGTGCGCGTGGCGGCAACGATGTAGGCTTCCTGGACTTGTTTGGCCATGATGTCTTTCCTTTGATTCTTTAATTTTTTCGCGGGCCGGACGGAATCCAGGCCCAGACAAATTCACACTCGACCGGGTTCACCCCGGCCTCATCGGTCACAGTGACGGGCACCGACACCTCGCCCTTGTCACTGGCCTGCATGGCGGCGCGCTGCTCATCGCTCAGGGTAGCGACAGCCCGCAACGCACCGGTGGCGCGCTTTTTGAACGCCATCTTCAATTCCTTGGCCAGCGGGATGCAGTCGTCGCGCACGTTCATGCCCATCACCATGCCGGTCGCGGTCTCTGCCAGCAAATTCATCGCCGAGGCATGGACGCCGCCGATGTGGTTTTGCACCTTCTTCTCGTTTTTCAGGCCGATCTCGACGCGGGAAGTCGTCATCTCCAGAAAATCCAGCCCCGCCGTGCCGGTGAAAGGCACGGCGCGGTGCATCACCACGCCGCGAAACCAGGTGCGCGCGAACGCCGGCACGTCGGACAGCCGGTCCAGCTGGCGTTCGAGGCGGTTGGGTGCGTGCTCACTCATGAGTATTCCTGGCCAGCAAACGCCGTAGAACCGGCTTTGCCGGGCGACAGGCGTTGCCCCCTGCAAGGGGGAAAGGCGCTACACGCAGTGAGCGTCCGATGGGGGTATTCATAAGTTCCGCAGTAGCTTGATCAGTTACGCAAAGGTTTGCCCGTGCTCATCATCCCCATGATCCGCTCTTGCGTTTTGGGGTGCTCCAGCAAGGAACAGAATGCCTTGCGCTCCAGCGTCATCAGGTACTCCTCAGTCCCCAGCGAGCCGGCATCGACATCGCCGCCGCAGACCACGTTGGCGATCAGGCTGGCA
>CBFGNA010000119.1:0-7061 GCA_965650045.1 uncultured Polaromonas sp. | reverse complement strand
CCAGGTCTTGAAGGCCTCGCGAACCAGCAGCGCGCAAAAGCGCGGCATCTGCTGCTGCAGCGCATCGGCGGCACGGCGCAACACGGCGGCGCGTTCGGTTACATCGGTTTTGCTCCACTTTTGATAGCTGCTTGCGCCCGCCAGCAAAGGGCTGGAGGCCGATTTGGCATCAAACTCCGGCACCACAGGCAACTGGACGGTTGCCAGCGCGGCCAGCAGCGGTGCACGCATGCTTTCCACGGTGAGATCCAGCCCCTCGCTGTTGCGGCGGCCGGGGCCGTACAGCTCAGGCGGCAGCGGCAGCGACGGCGCGGCCACCAACTGCAGTGGCGAGGTGAGCAGGCTGTCCATGCCGACCGACGCGTCGGCCAGCTGGTGCACAAAGGAAGAATTGGCGCCGTTTTCAAGCAGGCGCCGCACCAGGTAGGCCAGCAGGTCGCGGTGCGCGCCGACCGGGGCGTAAACGCGGCAGGCGATGGCGGGGTTTTTCAGCACTTCGCGGAAAACGCCTTCGCCCATGCCGTGCAGCCGCTGCAACTCAAACTGTGGCGCTGCGGCGGCCGGCACACTTTGTCCCGTTCGGGCTGAGCCTGTCGAAGCCTCGCCGCGCGCACCGGCTTTCTCACCAGAGGTGTCGACAGGCTCAACGCGAACGGATTCGGCCATCTGGAGGATGGCGGCAATGGTGCCCGCGTTGTGCCCGGCAAACTGCGGGTAGATCGCATCGGGCGCGGCCAGCAGTGCCTGCGCGCAAGCCAGGTAAGCGATGTCGGTGTGCGGCTTGTGCGTGAACACCGGGTAATGCGGCAGGCCGAGCTCCTGCGCGCGCTTGATTTCCGAATCCCAATAGGCACCCTTGACCAGCCGGCACATCAGGCGCAGCCGGTAGCGGCGGGCGACAGCAATCACGTGGGTGACCAGCTCCAGCGAGCGCGTCTGGTAGGCCTGCAGCGCCAGGCCGAAACCTTTCCACTGTGGCTGCTGCTGCGCCACCAAAGCAGCCAGCGCCTCGAACACGGCCAGCGAGAGTTCGAGCCGCTCCACCTCTTCGGCATCGATGGTCAGGCTGATGTTGGCGCGTGCGGCCAGCTCGCACAGGCCCCAGACGCGCGGCACCAGCTCAGCCATGACGCGCGCGTGCTGGGCATCTTCATAACGCGGGTGCAGCGCACTGAGCTTGATGGATATACCATCATTTTGCTCACAAGCCCCCGCCAGCTCTGCGTGGTCAGCTATGGATTCAATAGCATGCGTGTAGCTGGCGAGGTAATGCTGTGCGTCGGCTGCCGTGCGTGCGCCTTCGCCGAGCATGTCAAAGCTGAAGCGCTGGCGGGGCGTCGTCTTTTTCACGGCGCGCGCTTCGTCCATCGCCTCGCCGATGGTCTGGCCCAGCACAAACTGCCGGCCCAGCAGCTGCACCGCGCGCAGGGTGGCGGCCACCACGGTGCCCGCGCCCAGCTTGCTCATGAGGCTCGCCTCCCCCGCCTGTCCTGAACTTGTCGAAGGAGGCAAAAACTTCTTCGACAGCGCAATCGCCGAAGCCGACAGGCGCGCCATCACACCGTCGCCCGCGCTGTCAAAATCCGCGCGGCCGAGCTGGTCGGCAGTCAGCGCGATGGCCGTTTCCGCATCGGGCACGCGCAGCAGGGCTTCGGCCAGGCGCATCAGGGCCAGGCCTTCGTTGCTGCTGATCGGGTACTCCCTGAGGAGGCTTTCCATGGCCCAAAAGGGCGGTGGCTTGTCGCGCACCGCCTGCACCCAGGGGCGGGCGAACGCCGCAGCGGCGGCCCAGTCCAGCGCCCCAGCCAAAGCCTGCAAATGGGCGGTGACGATGGCGGCCTCGGGTCGGCAAGGGTCGGGCAGGCGTTGAAGGCGGGACATCGCGCTTCCTGAAAATTGTGGTGAATAGCGCCATGTTCTCGTGAGTTTCACCGAATATTTCACCAAATTTTTAGTTCTATTCCGGATAATCATCGGCATGACCACCCCTTCTGACCTGATGTCTGCCGAGCTGGACCGCATTGACCTGAAAATCCTGAACCTGCTGCAACAGGACGGGCGCATCGCCAACCTCAAGCTGGCCGAGGCGGTGGCGCTGTCGCCCACGGCCGTTCTGGCGCGCGTGCAGCGGCTCACGCGCGAGGGCTACATCCTCGGGTATGAAGCCCGGCTCAATCCACTCAAGCTGGGCGCCGGCATGACGGTGTTTGTCGAGGTGCTGCTGGACCGCACCACGCCGAATGTGTTCGACGCCTTTCAGGCGGCCGTGCAGGTTTACCCGGAAATCATGGAATGCCACATGGTGGCGGGAGGCTTTGACTACCTGCTCAAGCTGCGCATGGCCGACATGGCAGCCTACCGCCAGTTCGCCGGCACCGCGCTGTGGCAACTGCCCGGCGTGCGCGAAACACGCACTTATGCGGTGATGGAAGAAGTCAAGAACAGCACGCGGCTGGCACTGGGAACTTAGCGTTCAGGCCGAAACCGGACTTTTCTCACTTGTAAAAAGGCAGGCGGCCCGCCTAGACTTTGGCGCTTGTAACTTTCGCACCGGAGGACCCATGAAAACTTCATCCGCACCATCGATCTGCGCACGCATCACCTTGCTGGGCGCCCTGCTTGCCGCCGGCCTGCCCGCCATGGCGCAGGGCACCAAACCCGGCCTGTGGGAAATCACCCACAAGATGGGCGGCTCGGCCGAGATCGACAAGGCCATGGCCCAGATGCAGCAGCAGATGGCCAGCATGCCACCGGCGCAGCGCAAACAGATGGAAGACATGATGGCCAAACAGGGCATGAGCCTGGGCGCGGGTGCAGGCGGCGGCATGGCCGTGAAGGTTTGCATGACCAAAGAGATGATCGAGCGCAACGAAATCGCGCCGCCGCAACAGGGTGACTGCAAAAGCACCGTCTCGCCGCGCACAGGCAACACACAGAAGTTCAGCTTCAGCTGCACCCAGCCACCGTCCAGCGGCGAAGGCCAGATCACCTTCACCGGCAACGAGGCCTACACCATGCACATGGTGACGACCCGCAGCGTCAAGGGCAAACCCGAGAAAATGACGATGGACGGCTCGGGCAAGTGGCTGTCGGCGGATTGCGGCGCGATCAAGCCCATGGCTGTGCCGAAGAAATAGCGCGCGCGCCCGGGACCATGGCGCGCGGGGGCTCCTCACCGGCCACCGAAGATGGCCGTGCCCACCCGCACCATGGTGCTGCCGGCATGGATCGCGGCCTCCAGGTCCGCTGTCATGCCCATCGACAGGGTGTCCATGGGCCGTGGCAACATGCCAGCCCGGTTGATCTGGTCAAACAGGTCCCTGGCTTTTTGGTGAAGCGCGCAAGCCGCCGCGAAATCAGGCGCGGGTTCGGGGATCGACATCAGGCCGCGCAACTGCAGCCGCGGCAGCCGCGCGACTTCGGCAGCCAGCGCCTGCGCCTCTTGGGGAGCGACACCGGCCTTGGTCGGCCCGCCGTCGATGTTGACCTGCAGGCAGACCTGCAGCGGTGGCAGGTCTGCGGGGCGCTGGTCGCTCAAGCGCTGCGCAATCTTGAGGCGGTCCACCGACTGCACCCAGTCGAAATGCGCCGCCACCAGCCGCGTTTTGTTGCTCTGCACGGGGCCGATGCAGTGCCACTGCACCGGCCCGGCATCCTGCGGCTGCAGCCCGTCGGCCTGCCACTCACGCACGGCAAGAATCTTTTCCACACCCTCCTGGATGTAGTTCTCACCAAACGCCGTTTGCCCGCCGGCCATCGCCTGCATCACCGCATCCGGCCCGAAAGTCTTGGACACGGCGAGCAGGCGCACGCCGGCAGAATCGCGCCCGGCCGCAGCGCAGGCCGTGGTAATCCGGTCACGCACGGCTTGGAGCTTGTCAACAATCATGGTCATAATCCAACTGTAAACTTTTGAGGGATCCCCGGGATGGACATTACCCAGCTGCTGGCTTTCAGCGTCAAGAACAAGGCGTCCGATCTGCATTTGTCGGCCGGCTTGCCGCCCATGATCCGGGTCCACGGTGACGTGCGGCGCATCAACGTCGATCCGCTGGATCACAAGCAGGTCCACTCCATGGTGTACGACATCATGAACGACACCCAGCGCAAGAACTACGAAGAGTTCCTGGAGATCGACTTCTCTTTCGAGATCGACGGGCTGGCGCGCTTCCGGGTCAATGCCTTCAACCAGAACCGAGGCGCCGGCGCCGTGTTCCGGACCATTCCCTCCAAAATCCTGACGCTGGAGCAGCTCAACGCGCCCAAGATTTTTGGCGACCTGGCGATGAAGCCGCGCGGCATGGTGCTGGTCACCGGCCCGACCGGTTCGGGCAAATCGACCACGCTGGCGGCCATGGTCAACTACCTCAACGAAACCGAATACGGTCACATCCTGACGGTGGAAGACCCCATCGAGTTTGTGCACGAATCCAAAAAATGCCTGATCAACCAGCGTGAGGTCGGCCCGCACACCCTGAGTTTCAGCGCTGCGCTCAAGTCCGCGCTGCGGGAAGACCCGGACGCAATCCTGGTCGGCGAGATGCGCGACCTGGAGACCATCCGCCTGGCCATGACCGCCGCCGAAACCGGCCACCTGGTGTTCGGGACGCTGCACACCTCCAGCGCCGCCAAGACCATTGACCGGATCATCGACGTGTTCCCGGCCGAGGAAAAGGACATGATCCGCGCGATGTTGTCCGAGTCGCTGCAGGCGGTGATTTCGCAGACCCTGTGCAAGACCAAGGACGGCCAGGGCCGCGTCGCTGCGCACGAGATCATGCTGGGCACCAGCGCCATCCGCAATTTGATCCGCGAGGCCAAGGTGGCGCAGATGTATTCGTCGATCCAGACCGGCAACAGCGTAGGCATGCAGACGCTGGACCAGAACCTGACCGACCTCGTCAAGCGCAACGTCATTTCTGCTGCCGAAGCACGCGGCAAGGCAAAAATCCCCGAAAACTTCCCGGGCTGAGCATGTTGCCCCCACGCTCGCTCACTGCGTGTAGCTCCCTGCCCCCCCGAGGGGGCTGTTTCGGCTTGGGACGGCCCGGCGCCGAAACGTCCCCCACGCCCAAGTTTTAAGAAAAGAAGGCTCTCTCATGGAACGCGACCAGGCCAGTAAATTCATCAACGACCTTTTGAAGCTGATGGTCAGCCGCAACGGCAGCGACCTGTTCATCACGGGGGACTTTCCGCCCGCCATGAAGGTCGATGGCAAGGTCACCAAGGTGTCGCCGCAGCCGCTCAACGCCAGCCACACGCTGGCGCTGGCCCGCGCGATCATGAACGACAAGCAGGCCGCCGAGTTCGAGCGCACCAAGGAGTGCAACTTCGCGATCTCGCCGCCCGGCGTCGGCCGTTTCCGCGTCAACGCCTTTATCCAGCAGGGCAAGGTCGGCATGGTGATGCGGGTGATCCCGGCCACACTGCCGACCATTGATGGCCTGGGTGTGCCGCAGGTGCTCAAGGACGTGGTGATGTCCAAGCGCGGCCTGTGCATCCTGGTCGGCGCCACCGGTTCGGGCAAGTCGACCACGCTGGCGGCCATGGTGGACTGGCGCAACGAAAACTCCTTCGGCCACATCATCACCATCGAGGACCCGGTGGAGTTTGTGCACCCGCACAAGAACTGCGTGGTCACGCAGCGCGAAGTGGGCCTGGACACCGACAGCTGGGAAGCCGCGCTGAAGAACACGCTGCGCCAGGCGCCGGACGTGATCCTGATGGGCGAGGTGCGCGACCGCGAGACCATGGAACATGCGGTGGCTTTTGCCGAAACCGGCCACCTGTGCCTGTGCACGCTGCACGCCAACAGCGCCAACCAGGCGCTGGACCGCATCATCAACTTCTTCCCCGAAGAGCGCCGCGCGCAACTGCTGATGGACTTGTCGCTGAACATGAAAGCCATGATCTCGCAGCGCCTGGTGCCCAAGCAGGACAGCAAGGGCCGCGTGGCCGCGGTTGAAGTCATGCTGAACACGCCGCTGATCTCCGACCTGATCTTCAAGGGCGAAGTCTCCGAGATCAAGGAAATCATGAAGAAAAGCCGCAACCTCGGCATGCAGACTTTCGACCAGGCGCTGTTCGATGCCTTCGAAAGCAATGTCATCACCTACGAAGACGCGCTGCGCAACGCCGACTCGGTCAACGACCTGCGTTTGCAGATCAAGCTCAATTCGCAACGCGCGAAGACGCAGGATCTGGCCGCCGGCACCGAAAACATGGCCATCATTTAGGCTTTCCCCTCTTCAGCGAACCCCATGAGCAGCACCAACCCCAAAACCTACGAACCCGCAACCTCCCGCAAAGTCGCCTTCCTCGGCCTGGGCGTGATGGGGTACCCGATGGCCGGCCACCTCGCGCTGGCCGGCCACCAGGTCACCGTCTACAACCGGACCGCTAGCAAATCCATAGCATGGTGCGCAGAGTACGCGGGGGCTGGAGCCCCAAAACATGCCTCAACGCCGCGTGAAGCTGCGCACGGCGCAGACATTGTCTTTTGCTGCGTCGGCAACGACGACGACCTGCGCGGCGTGACCCTGGGCGGGGACGGCGCATTTGCCGGCATGCAGCCGGGTGCGATTTTTGTCGATCACACCACGGCGTCGGCCAACGTGGCGCGCGAACTGTACGCGGCAGCGCAGGCGCTCAAGCTGCAATTTGTCGATGCACCGGTTTCCGGCGGACAGGCCGGCGCGCAAAACGGCGCGCTGACCGTCATGTGCGGCGGTGACGCAGCGGCTTTCGATGCGGTCAAACCGGCCGGCATGGCGTTTGCCAAAGCCTTCACCCTGATGGGCGCCAGCGGCGCCGGCCAGCTCACCAAGATGGTCAACCAGATCTGCATCGCCGGCCTGGTGCAGGGCCTGAGCGAAGCGGTTGCCTTCGGCCAGAAAGCCGGGCTGGACATGAACCAGGTGCTGGACGTGATCGGCAAGGGCGCGGCGCAAAGCTGGCAGCTGGACAACCGCGGCAAAACCATGGTGGCCGACAAGTTCGACTTCGGCTTTGCGGTGGACTGGATGCGCAAGGACCTGGGCCTGGTGCTGGACGAAGCCAAA
>CBFGNA010000118.1:0-7071 GCA_965650045.1 uncultured Polaromonas sp. | reverse complement strand
CGTTCCAGCAGGGCTTGCGCGACAAGGCCAAGGTCGAATAAGCCGGCGGCAGACACTGCAAAAAAAGCGGCCCCGAAAGGCCGCTTTTTTCATGGGCACGGGGCTCAGACCCGCGGTGGATCGGTTTCGCGCGCAGCGTGGCGCGGACCGCCGACCGCCTGAATGAAGGCTTCCAGGGTGCGCGCCACCGTATCGCCCGCAGCGAAGATCAAGCCTGGATCGGGCCGGCCATCGGGTAGCGCCGGCGGTACCCCCGCCTTGTCCATCAGGGCTTTTGACGCGCCCAGAACCAGAATGGTCTTGCCGTGCCGGTACTGGTCCTTGATGAACTCCATGGTGTGGCCATCCCGAGCCAGCGCGGCGGCGACGGCCTCGCCATCCGGCAGCACCAGGGCATCGAACAGGAAACCGGGCTCATTTTCCAGCGAGGCGTCGGCATCCAGCATGTCGCCTTCAAGCGTTGCCACGGGTCCGATGCGCGGCGCAACCAGGCGCCCCACCGCGCCCTGCGCCAGCAGGGCTTGCTGGACCGCGCTGACGGACGCGCCCACCACGCCGGGAGCGACCAGCACGGCGACCTTGCGCCCCTTGAGCGAACCGTCACCTGGCCGCGCCAGCAGCGACAAGGCAGGCGACTGCGTCACTTCGGGGCGCGCCGGCCTGGCGATGGCCCGTGGCAGCGGCGCGGGCACGGGATCCATGCCCAGGCCCTCGGCCACTTTTTGTGCCAGGTCCTCGGACGCATTGCGCAGCGACGCCACCATGCGTTCGCGGATCGCCGGCACCGTCACCTTGCTGAGTTCGAAGCGAAAAGCGGCCACGATGTGCGCTTGCTCGGCCGGGGTCTGGCTTTCATAAAACAGCGTGGCCTGGGTGTAGTGATCGGCAAATTTTTCAGGCTTGCCACGCACCTTGGCCTGCTCCTCTTTGGCCTGCAACCGCGCGGCCACCGACACAAAACCTTGCGCCGCGCCGGCTTGGAAGGGGCAGCCGCCACCCAGGGAGTTCGGCTCATAGGCCACGCGGCCCCGGTTGATGGCCTGGCGGTGCATGCCATCGCGCTGGTTGTTGTGCACCTGGGCTACCGGCGCGTTGATCGGGATTTCGTGGAAGTTAGGCCCGCCCAGGCGCGAAATCTGGGTGTCCACATACGAATGGATACGGCCCGCCAGCAGTGGATCGTTGGAAAAGTCGATGCCGGGCACGACGTGCGCCGTACAAAAAGCCACCTGCTCGGTTTCGGCAAAGAAGTTGTCGGGGTTGCGGTTCAGCACCATGCGCCCGACCTTTTGCACGGGCACCAGTTCTTCCGGAACGATCTTGGTCGCATCCAGGATGTCAAAGCTGAATTTTTCCGCCTGTTCTTCGGTGAAGATCTGCAAGCCCAACTCCCACTCGGGAAACGCCCCCGACTCGATGCGTTCCCAGAGGTCGCGGCGGTGGAAGTCCGGATCCGCGCCGGAAATTTTTACGGCTTCGTCCCAGACCAGGGAGTGCGTGCCGTACTTCGGCTCCCAATGGAATTTGACGAAGAACGACTCGCCCGCTTCGTTGACGAGGCGGTAAGTGTGGACCCCAAAGCCCTGCATGGTGGCGTAGCTGCGCGGGATGGCCCGGTCCGACATGGCCCACATCATCATGTGGGTGGACTCCGGCATCAGGGAGATGAAGTCCCAGAACGTGTCGTGTGCGCTGGCCGCCTGCGGCATGCCATGGTGCGGCTCGGGTTTGACGGCATGGACCAGGTCCGGGAATTTCATGGCGTCCTGGATGAAGAACACCGGCATGTTGTTGCCCACGAGGTCCCAGTTGCCTTCGTCGGTGTAGAACTTCACCGCAAAGCCGCGCACGTCACGCGCCGTGTCCTTGGAGCCACGCTCCCCCGCGACGGTGGAAAAGCGCACGAACACCGGCGTGATCTTGCCGGGTTCCCTGAAAGGCGCCGCCTTGGTGTATTGCGGCAGCGGTTCGTAACACTCGAAATAGCCATGCGCGCCGGAGCCACGCGCATGCACGATGCGCTCGGGGATGCGCTCGTGGTCGAAATGCGTGAGCTTGTCGCGCAGCACAAAATCCTCCAGCAGGACCGGACCGCGCAGCCCAAATTTCAGCGAGTTCTGGTTGTCGGCAATCGCCACGCCCTGGTTGGTGGTGAGCGCCTGACCGCCTGAATCCACGCGCACCCGATCCAGCGGTTCAATGGTGGCGTTCAGGCCCTCCAGTGCACTGCTGCCGGTTTTTTCGGAGCCGTTTTCCTCGGACAGGGTGCTGCCTGTGGCCAGCCGCGAGGGCGAATCAACGCTAGCGCCCCGCTGCGGATGAATGGCGTTGTCAAAGCCATGCTCCAGCGGCTTGCTGACGTTGTGGGGCATGGCTTGGGCCATGGCTTGAACCTCGGCCATCTTGCGCGACGGCAGGTCAAGGGTGTCGGATGGAGCCAGCCCGGCGGGGCCGCTGTCGGTATTGCGGGCTGCAGCTTTGGCTGCCGCCGCTTTGGGTGTTTTGGACATGCTTGGGTGTTCGGAAAAATCAGGCGCGGCAACATTGCCAAGCCCTACGCTAGGAGGGGCGAAAAAGTCCGCATGTAGGACGCAGCCGACGCAGTGGGCGGGAAACGGTGAAGGCGCGACGCGCTGCGCCTACCGATTGACGAATCCGGTACCAGCCCGTCCAATGGCGATGTATCTGCACCCCGCCACCCCGTCATCCACCACCTACCTACCCAAGGAGATTTTCATGACCCACGCCTTTGCAACCCGCGTGTTGCGCGGTCTGCTGACCGCCGCCGCCCTGTGCAGTGCCACTGTGGCATTCGCACAAAACGGAAAAACCGAAGTGCTCTGGCTGGGCCAGGCCGCCACGCGCATCACCACACCAACCGGCAAGGTCATCATGATCGATCCATGGCTCAGCTCCAACCCCAAAACACCGGCTGCCTTCAAGGCGCTGACCGGTGTTGGCAAGATTGACCTGATCCTGGTCACCCACGCGCACTTTGACCATTTTGCCGACGCGCCGGCCCTGGCGCAGATGCACAAGGTGCCGATGTATGGCCCGGCCGGCATGAACCAGACCGTCAGCACGCTGGGCATTTTGCCGGCCGAACTGGCTCCGCGCTTCGGCAAGGGCGGCACCATCATGCCCTTCGGTCCCAACGGTGTGAAAATCACCGCCGTCCACGCTGAACACTCGTCCGAGCTGGCTTACAAAAACCCGGCGACCGGCAAGGACGAGGTGCATGTCGGCGGCGAGCCCGTCGGCTTCATTCTCGAAATGGAAAACGGCTTCAAGATCTGGCACATGGGCGATACCGGCGTGTTCGGCGACATGCGTTTGATCGGCGACATGTACCGCCCCGACCTGGTGCTGATCCCCATCGGTGGCCACTTCGTGATGGACCCGAAAGACGCCGCCATGGCCGTGCGCGACATGATCCGTCCCAAGTTCGCGCTGCCAATTCACTACGGCACCACGCCGCAATTACGCGGCACGCCAGCGGAGTTTCAGCAGGCGCTGGGCAATGCACCTGGCACCGCACGCATGCTGGTCGGCGAGCCCGGGCAGAAGTTCGACTTCTGAAGCGGATTCTTCCGACCGCGCCGCGAACCCGGGGCTAACCCACCCAGCGGCGCGCGTTGCGCCAGATGTCCATCCAGGGGCTGGGCTGGCTGGCATCCAGCGGAGTCCAGCTCATCTGGATGTTGCGGAAGACGCGCTCCGGGTGCGGCATCATGGCCGTGAAGCGGCCGTCGGCCGTGGTCACTGCGGTCAGGCCGCCGGCGCTGCCGTTGGGGTTGGCCGGGTAGGTCTCCGTCGGCTGGCCGTGGTTGTCGGTGAAACGCATGGCGGCAATCACCTGGCCTGCATCGCCGCGCCCTCCGCGTGATTTGTCGAAGTTGGCATATCCCTCGCCGTGCGCCACCGCGATCGGCAGGCGGTTCCCCGCCATGCCGGCGAAGAACAGGCTGGGGGAATCGAGCACCTCGACCTGGCTCAGCCGCGCCTCGAAACGTTCGCTGCGATTGGTGGTGAAACGCGGCCAGGCCTCGGCGCCCGGAATGATGTCGGCCAGTTCGGCAAACATCTGGCAGCCGTTGCACACGCCCAGGCCGAAGGTGTCTTTGCGGCCGAAAAAGGCCTGGAACTGCTTTGAGAGCGCCGGGTTGAAGGTGATGGAGCGGGCCCAGCCGATGCCGGCGCCCAGGGTGTCGCCGTAGCTGAAGCCGCCGCAGGCGACCACGCCGGTGAAGTCGGCCAGTTGCGCGCGGCCGGTTTGCAGGTCGGTCATGTGCACGTCGAAAGCCTCGAACCCGGCCTGGGTGAAGGCATAAGCCATTTCCACATGCGAGTTGACGCCCTGCTCGCGCAGGATGGCGACCTTGGGCCGCGACAACATCAGTGCCGGACTTGCTATGGATTCAGGAGCTGCTTGCGCAGACTGGACGGGGGCTGGAGCCCGATTTGGCTTCAAAAACACGTGCAAGCCGGGATCCAGCGGGTCGCCAGCGGCGGCATGTTCCTGATCGGCGCAGGCCGGGTTGTCGCGCTGCTGGTTGATCTTCCAGCTCACGCTGTCCCAGACCTGATGCAGGTCCTGCAGCTTCGCGCTGAACACGGCTTTGGTGTCGCGCCAGACCTGGACTTCGCCCTTGCCGACCTCCAGCGAGGCGTGTGACGGCCGCGTCTTGCCGATGAAGTGGCTGAACTTCGACAGGCCATGCTCGCGCAGGGTCTGCATGACCTCGTTGCGCACGTCCGTGTGCACCTGGATCACGGCGCCGAGTTCTTCGTTGAACAAGGCCTTGAGCGTCAACTCTTCACGACGTGCACCGACCTGCGACGCCCAGTTCTTGCTGTCGCCGCTGTCCATGCGACTGTCGGAGATGCCATCGCCTTCGAGCAGCAGCATGTCGATGTTGAGCGACACGCCGACATGGCCGGCAAACGCCATTTCGCAGGCGGTGGCGAACAGGCCACCGTCGCTGCGGTCGTGGTAGGCCAGCACCCGTCCTTGCGCACGCAGGGCATTGATCGCGTTGACGAGGTTCACCAGGTCTTGCGGCTCGTCCAGGTCCGGCACTTCGCCGTCTCCAATGTCCAGCGTCTGCGCCAGGATGGAGCCGCCCATGCGGTTTTTGCCCTTGCCGAGGTCGATCAGGATCAGGGTGGTGTCGGCTTCTGTCGCGTCGAGCTGCGGCGTCAAGGTGCCGCGCACGTCGGGCAGCGTCGCGAAGGCGCTGACGATCAGCGAGACCGGCGAAGTCACTTTCTTGCCGGCGCCGTCGTCGGTCCAGACCGTGCGCATGGACAGCGAATCCTTGCCGACCGGAATCGACACGCCCAGCGCCGGGCACAGTTCCATGCCGACGGCTTTCACGGTTTCATACAGCGCCGCGTCCTGGCCGGGCTCGCCGCAGGCCGCCATCCAGTTGGCCGACAGCTTGATACGCGGGAGTTCAATCGGTGCGGCCAGCAGGTTGGTGATGGCTTCGGCCACCGCCATGCGGCCGGACGCGGCGGCATTCACAGCCGCCAGCGGCGTGCGTTCGCCCATGCTCATGGCTTCGCCGGCAAAACCGGCGTAGTCGGCCAGCGTCACCGCGCAATCGGCCACCGGCACCTGCCAGGGGCCGACCATCTGGTCGCGGTGCGTCAGGCCGCCCACGGTGCGGTCGCCGATGGTGATCAGGAAGCGCTTGGACGCGACCGTCGGGTGGCTCAGCACGGCAATTACGCTTTTTTGCAGGTCCACGCCGGTCAGGGTGATGGGTTTGATGTCGTTGCGGACGGAGGTCACATCGCGCTGCATCTTGGGCGGTTTGCCGAGCAAAACGTTCATCGGCATGTTCACGGGTTCCGTTCGGGCTGAGCTTGTCGAAACCATCCCTTCGACAGGCTCAGGGCGAACGGGGAGGTCCGACAGCACCAGCTGCTTTTCCTCGGTCGCCACACCAATCACCGCAAACGGGCAACGCTCACGCTCACAAAAGGCCTGGAACTGCGGCAGCGACTCCGGCGCAATCGCCATCACATAACGTTCCTGGCTTTCGTTGCTCCAGATTTCCTTGGGCGACAGGCCGCTTTCTTCCAGCGGTACCGCGCGCAAATCGAAGCGTGCGCCCCGCCCTGCGTCGTTGACCAGTTCGGGAAAAGCATTGGACAGGCCGCCGGCGCCGACGTCGTGGATCGCCAGGATCGGGTTGTTCGTGCCGAGCTGGGCGCACTGGTTGATGACCTCCTGGGCGCGGCGTTCGATCTCGGGGTTGCCGCGCTGCACGGAATCAAAGTCGAGCTGGGCGGCGTTGGCGCCCGAGGCCATGGAACTGGCCGCGCTACCGCCCATGCCGATGCGCATACCGGGGCCGCCGAGCTGGATCAGCAAGGTGCCGGCCGGGAACAGGATCTTCTTCGTCAGGCGCGCGTCGATGGTGCCGACACCGCCGGCGATCATGATGGGCTTGTGATAACCCCAGCGCTGGCCACCCACGGTCTGCTCGTATTCGCGGAAGTAACCCGCCAGGTTGGGACGGCCGAACTCATTGTTAAAAGCCGCGCCGCCCAGCGGCCCCTCGGTCATGATCTGCAGCGGGCTGGCGATATGGCCGGGTTTGCCATAACTGTTGCCCTTGTCGTCAAACAGGCGCGAGACAGTGAAACCAGTCAGGCCCGCCTTGGGTTTGGAGCCGCGGCCGGTGGCGCCCTCGTCGCGGATTTCGCCGCCGGCGCCGGTGGAGGCGCCCGGGAAGGGCGAAATCGCCGTGGGGTGGTTGTGGGTTTCCACCTTCATCAGCACGTGGGTCAGCACGTCATCCGACGCGCTATAAGTTTGATAGCTGCTTACGCCCGTCCCCTGTGGGCTGGAGCCCGATTTGGCATAAAAACGCTGGACCGGCATGCCTTCCATGACGGAAGCATTGTCGGAATACGCCACCACGGTGTGCTGCGGGTGCAGCTTTTCGGTGTTGCGGATCATGCCGAACAGGCTGATGTTCTGGGCCACGCCGTCGATGATGAAGTCGTCGTTGAAGATCTTGTGGCGGCAATGTTCGCTGTTGGCCTGGGCAAACATCA
>CBFGNA010000117.1:0-7112 GCA_965650045.1 uncultured Polaromonas sp. | reverse complement strand
GTGCTGCGCGCTGGCCAGCTGCAGGTCCTCGAATTTGCCCAGGGCGTTGGCACGGATCACGTTGACCACGTAGTGCCCGACAAAAGGCCGCACCGCACCCTTGCCGACAAACACATTGAGGTGGTTGAACCAGAACTCCGTCATGCGCGCCAGCAGCGGCGGCTCCAGCGCCGGGTCGCTGCAGGCCATCAGCCGCCAGGCGGCGGCGTCTTGCTGCATCTCGCGGCTGAAATTGCGCGCGTCGGCGGGCATAGGCGCCGCTGTGTTGCCCGCCTGCGCAACACGTGCGCTGCGGCGGGCCTCACGCTCGGCGGCAAAACCGGCCGCAATCCGGTCCACGGGCTGGTTGAAAGCCGCCAGGTCCTCGGGAATTCGCGGGGCGTGCTGGCTGGCAACAAAAGCGGCATCAAGCTGCTGCAGCGCCCAGGCTTTGGCGCCGGCCTGCGCGGCCGCGCTGGTGGCGGCGCTAGGCCCGTAACCCAGCCGTGAGGTGGCGCGCCAGGCCGCAGCGGTGTTGCCCCCCGTGGATTGCGCCAGCGCGTGGCTGGTGCCCAGCACACCGGCAAGGGCAAGCGCCGTGGCGGCCAACGCAGCGGCGTGGGTGCGGTGGAGGCGAATCGGGGGCAGCAGGGGTAGCAGGGGCACGGGCATGGAGATCTCCAGTTTTTAGGATCCCCTGCCTAACGCCCGTGCCGCGTCAGACGTTGGCAGCTTTACAGAGCTTTACGGCGATTCGCCGATTCCGGAACGGATTGAACTGGCCTCAGGTCGGGCTCGAAAGCAGGGTATTGATTCTTTTTGTCACCTTTACCAGGTCGGTATCGGTGAATGTTTCCGCGGCAAAGGCCTGGGCGTTCTGTTGGATAGGTATGTCAAACACGGCTTTCAGGGCCTTGGTGACATTGCCCCACCAGAGCGCGTTGTTCTTCTTGTAGTCTTCCCATTTGTTAACCGAAGGGTAGGAGCGGGCCCAAACTGGCCGGGACAGTTCGACGAACTTCTGCTCGTACTTCGCAAAGGTGTTGATCACCGCCCAATCCGCTTCCAGTACGCGAATGCGATCAGACATGGTGCGTGGATGTTCGCCGGCAGCAGTCGCGAGTTTTCCGACGTTGTCATATTTCATGTCTTCCCAGGCGCGGCGGTTGAGGTCGTACGCGGCATTCCCGCGCTCGATGGGCAGGGCGCTCAGTTCCATGCGTTCAAAGGTGCCCATGCTTTGGGCCAAGCCTTCGATCCTGGCCTGTTGCGGGTTGTGGATCTGCTCCATGTACACCACCGATTGCCCCATCAGCGCGACCGATTCAAGCACGCCGCTGCGCATGCCCACATGCACGACTTTGTACCCGGCTCGGCGCATATACGAAAACAGCGTGAATTGCGCCCGACGTCCCTCGCCCTTGAGAAACCGGGTCGGGTAGGCATCCAGCACTTTCTGCCCCGGGGTGTACAGGCAAAAGGGAATGTCCTTCCAGAACTCGGTGAGGTCGCGAATTTCCCTTTTGGTCTTGCTCAGCCCGTCCATGCTCGGGAAGCGGTCACCCACAATGACCGGTGTAATGCTTTTGTCCAGCGCGTCGATCAACTGCGTCCAGGCCGCGCGTGCGGAGTCCAGCTCCGGGTGCGCGCCGCCGTTGACGCCGCTCTGACGGATCCAGACGAAAGCATATTTGCCGGTGGTGATGATGCCCTTGCGGCTCAGGAAACGCTGTATGCCGAGCTCATCGAAGTCCTCGATCTCCCAGCGGTCGGTGAGTTTCTTGTGGACACGGAGGTTGTCCTGGATGGTTCGCTCTGCCGCGAAGTTTTTCTGGACGATGGCCGTGGAATGGCCCATGGCCTTGATCCTGAAGTCGCTGGTGCGGGCGAAGCCGAACTTTTTGCGCACCGTCTCCAGGCTGGCGGCCCGGTCCTTGTGGCCCGGCTCATGCAGGGACTTGTAGAAGGTGCGGCTGTTGGTGGCCTCCAGTGTGGCCACCCGCGTGCGTGCGGGCGTGACCCGGCGTGGCACGCCTCCGGTCAGCGGCAAAGCGGCTGCGGCCCTGATCGAGTTGAGTCGTCCGACATCGGTCTCCGTGCGGATCAGGCTGGCGTAATATGCGGCGTCGTTGGCTTTGGGCGGCGAGGCGGCCTGTTCGGACTGCTTGTAAAACGCCACCATCTTCTCGACGTTTTTCCGGTCGTTGGTGTCTGACACGACCAGCACGCGCAAGTCGGGGTCCAGGGCCAGCGCCGCGGCGACACCAAACATGTCGCCGGTCATATAGGCTGCCTGCACGATCACTTCATGGGCCATTTGTTTGTCCTGTTTTTACCCAGATTCCCCCGCTGACATCTTTCTCACCAGTGGGTTCTGCGGCTGGAAACTGGCGCGAAGTGTAGCGAGGCGCGCAGGGCTTGTCCTCCCGCATTCGGACGAATCCGAGCGGCAAATTTGTTGAGTTTTGTAACGCCTCCGGAGTGCACGCCCTGGATGGCGGCTACCCGTGAGAAGGCGCAGATGAGACGTGTGGTGGAGAGGAGGAGGATCGAACTCCCGACCTCCGCATTGCGAACGCGGCGCTCTCCCAGCTGAGCTACCCCCCCAACACGGCACATCGTAATCGGCTGGCGCCGCTGGTGCCCCGGGGCTTTCCCCATGTCGCGCGGGGCGCCGTGTTATGGCGCGGTGGGCAGCAGTTTTTGCACCAGCGGATGCAGCAGCTTTTTGTGTGCCGCAATCGCAAAAAAATGCTGCTCCACGCCCTCACAGGGGCCGACACGTTTGACGCCATACCGCGCGGTCAGCTCGTCGTGCACCATTTCTGCGGCGGGAAACACCCCCATGCCGGCTGCGCCGAAGGTCTTGAGCAGGGCGTTGTCCTCGAATTCGCCCACCAGCCGGGGGGTGATGCCCAGGCGTTCAAACCACTGGTTGATGGGCACACGCACCGCGCCGTGGCTGGTGGGCAGCAGCACCGGGACATTCCCCAGCGACTGCGGAAAGCCCTTGCGCGCGGCGGCGTGCAAGGCCGGCGCCGCATACCAGGCCAGGGTCGATGCGCCCAGCGGATGGCTGTAAACCTTGACGTTGGGGTTGGCCGGTGCCGGACGGTCGGCCAGGATCACGTCGAGCCGGTGCAGTGCCAGGTCGCCGAGCAGGTCATCGAACTCGTCCTCATGGCACACCAGCCGCAGCCGGGGTTCGTGCATGACGGGCTGCATCAGGCGCCGCACCGCCAGCTTGGGCAGCCCGTCGGAGATGCCGACCGCCAGGCGCACCGCAGGCGCGCTGCCGGCGTCGCGCACCAGCGCCGGCAATTGCTCACCGAGCTGGAAGATCTGCTCGGCCTGCCGCAAGGCGGCGCTGCCGGCATCCGTCAGCGCCAGGCCGCGGCCTTCGGGCCTGAGCAGCGCATAACCGAGCGAGCGCTCCAGTTCGCGCACCTGGGTGCTGACTGTCTGCACCGCCATGCCGAGCCGGTCGGCCGCGCGCGTCATGCCGCCTTCCTTGGCAACCACCCAGAAGTAGTAGAGGTGGTGGTAGCTGAAGTCCTTGCTCATTGTCAGGTTTGAGTGAAGTGTGGATTCGTTATTGTCTGCTTTTACAGAAGCCATTCCTTGCGTATGGTGAGGCTTTCCCCAAGCAAAGCAAACCCAAGCAAAGCAAAGAAAGGAATGAGCCATGCAGATCATTTTTGAATCACGCGAACCCTGGCTGGAGCGCTTGCGCGGCCTCGCGGTGCGCCGTGTGCGGCAGGCCACCCGGCCGCTGGGCTGGCTCTCGCCGCGCGCGCGGGTCCGGGTTTCCGGCGTGCCCGGGGCCGAGGGCGGCATCGACAAGCGCTGCGAGGTCGAGCTGACGGCCGAAGGTGCGGGCACGGTGGTGGTGACGTCGGTCACCCGCGACTGGGGCGCTTCGCTCCAAAGTGCCCTGGCGCGTGCAGTGCGTGCCTTGCTGCGCAAACTGCAGCCACCGCGTGCGCCCCAGCGCGTGATCAGCCACCAGCGTTGAAGCCGCAGGCCCAACCCTTCCCCTGATTGTTCCGGAGAACACCCTGATGAAATGTCCCCATTGCCCCGATGCCACCCTGCTGATGTCCGAACGCCAGGGCGTCGAGATTGACTACTGTCCCCAGTGCCGCGGCGTCTGGCTGGACCGTGGTGAACTCGACAAGCTGATCACACTGTCGGCGGCGCCGCCCGCGCCGCAGCCTGTCCGGCCGGTGACGCAGCAGATGCACCCGGACTTCGTCGATTCCGACTACCGCCACAAGCAGCGCGGCTACCCGCGCAAGCACAAGTCCTGGCTCAGCGAGATCTTCGACTGACAGCGCTCGTCCAGATTCAAGGAAAAAAGGCCTGTAGCCCCCGTGGGGTGGGCGTAAGCAGCTATTGAAACAATAGCAAGCCGGCCGCCGGATTTATGCCACGAACTTCATCTGGCGCAACCAGGCGGTCAGACGTTCGGCAAAAACCTGGTAGCCCTCGCTGTTGGCGTGGATCTGGTCGGAGCGCAGCTCCGCGCGCGACAACACATGCGACCAGCCGCCCTCGAACAGCGGCACACCGGTTTCGCCAGCCACCTCGGCATACACCGCGTGGTCCTTCAGCGAGCCCATGGCCGCGGCCATCAGTTCGGGCCGGGGCTGGGCCATCAGCGCGACCTGTGTGGTGGCCTGCGCGGTCTTGATCAGCTGGGTCAGCGCCGCGCGGGTGCGCTCCACCGGCAGCCTGCGCAGGAAGTCATTGCCGCCGATGGACACCAGCACCAGGCCCGGCGTGTTGGCGCTCAGCAGCGCCGGCAGGCGTGCGAGCGCGCCCTCGCTCGTGTCGCCGTTGAGGCCGGCGTTTTGTGTCACATGCCCGGTCAGGCGTTGCAGCTGCTCGGGGTAGCTGGCACCGGTGGCGGCGCCATAACCAAAGGTCAGCGAGTCACCAAGGCACAACAGCGTCGCATCCCCGGGCAGCGTGCGAACGCCGGGCGAAGACCGGGAGCAAGCGGTGGTGGTGAGCAGCGCGGCGCCCAGACCCGCCAGCAGCACGCGGCGCCGGTCTGTTTGAAAAAAGGAAGAAGTCATGAGGCGGAGGATAGACCAGCGCCGCGCCAGCCGTCCGAACCGCCACCGCGTGCCGATGGCGCCGCAAGGGCGCGGCCGTCATGCATCTGTGCAGAAGCGGTCACAGGTGTGTGAAATTGTCGGACCTTCAGCGTTGCCACGTGGCTGTGGTAGGCTGAATCCTTGCCCTGCAGCACCCTGCTGCGGGTGTGGATGACGTGGTTTTTTTTTCGAAGGAGTGCTCTGGCCTTGAAGCTGTTCCGGATGTTGACGCAGGTCCTGCCTGTCAGCCTTTGGGGCGTGGGCCTGAGCGTGTGGCTGGCCGGCTGCGCCGCTCCCGTCAAGCAGTTTCCCCTGCAGGAGCAGTTCGACTCCACCGCCACCTATTCGCGGCTGTTTGATGCGACGGCGGCGCAAACCTGCGAAGCCGCGCGGCGCGCCCTGTTGAGCCAGGGTTACATCATCAACACCGCACGCGAAGACCTGGTGGACGGGAGCAAGAGTTTTCAGCCCGAGCCCGAGGCGCACCTGCAGATGTCGATTCGTGTGGTCTGCGCGCCCGAGACCACCGACAAATCGGTGAGCCTGGGCTTTGTCACCGCGCTGCAGGACAGCTACGCGCTCAAGAAGAGCAACAACTCCGCCAGCCTGGGTGTCGGAGCTATCGGCTCGGTCTCCCTGCCATTCAGCTCCAGCAACGACGCCATGGTCAAGGTCGGCAGCGAAACCATCACCGCCGATGCGTTTTATGACCGCTTCTTCGACCTCGTCAAGCGTTACCTCACGATGGATGAGGGCGCCGACCTCACGGGCGACGCCGCAGCGCCCCGCTGACGGCCTGCATGGCCGGTGGCCACCCGGCACCGTATCAACCCTGATAAAGCAGCGCCGGAACACACCGGCGCAAGCGCTACACTCGATTTGAGCAGGACACTGTTTGCGGCTGCACGCGGCGCAGGCGGGCAGGAGGTGTCGTGCGGCCCACCCGGGCGACACACGAAAGAGCCTTCATGAAGCCTATGGGCTGGAGAGTGTTGATGACAGGTTTGCGCACCCGGCTTGTGGTGGTCGCGCTGATTGGCCTGCTGCCGTTGTTTGTGGCTGTTTTTTATCCCGCCTTGCTTCGCGCCCACGGCAGCGAGACCGGCGTGGGTGCGCAGGCCAGCCTGGTGTTTGCGATGGCGGCGCTGGGCATGGTGCTGGCCGGCTGGGCCGCTGACCGGCTGGTGCGTGCCCCGCTGCGTCGGCTGCAGCAACAGGTCAGCCGCCTGGCGGGCACGCCGGCATCCGCCGACGAAGCGGGCTGCGAACTGCGCAGCCTGTCGCGCACGGTGGCGCAGCTGACGGACCTGCTGGCTGCGCGTGGCCAGGAACTCTCAAGCACGGAAGACGCGCTGCAGCTGGCGCGTGACCGCCTGCGCAACGCGCAGCGCATCGGCCGGATCGGCAACTGGGATTTCGACATCGCCAGCAACCGGGTCTGGTGGTCTGATGAAACCTGTGAGATTTACGGTGTGGCGCGGGGCGCGTCGTCCACGCCGGTCGGCGGTTATGAGGGCGTGCTGGCCCACGTGTTTCCCGAAGACCGGGAGGCTTACGAAGCGGCGCAGCAGCTGTTCTTTTCCGGCCAGGGCAAACTCGACGTGGAGCACCGCATCGTCCGCGCCGACGGCGAGGTGCGCTGGGTGCATGGGCTGGGCGAGGCTGTGCTGGACGAGCAGGGCCGGCCGGTGAAGCTTTCCGGCACGGTGCAGGACATCACCGAACGCAAGCTCGCCGGCGACGCCCTGCGCAGCAGCGAGGCGCGCTTTCGCATGCTGACCGACGCCATGCCGCAGATCGTCTGCACCATGCGTGCCGATGGCTGGCTCACCTATTTCAACCAGCGATGGCTGAGCCACACCGGCCTGCCGATGGAAGACAGCCTGGGCCGGGGCTGGATGCAGCTGGTTCATCCCGATGACCGCGAACGCATCACGAGCGGCTGGGAGCGGGCGTCCGGCACCGGTGAAACCTGGGAGACCGAATACCGCCTGCGCCGCGCCGACGGCACCTACCGCTGGATGCTGGGCC
>CBFGNA010000116.1:0-7146 GCA_965650045.1 uncultured Polaromonas sp. | reverse complement strand
CTTCGCCAGCGGGTTCTAGGATGTGGCGCGGCGCCGTGTAGGGCAGCACGATGTCCTGCCAGCCGCTGGCTGGCAGCCCGGGGCCGTGGTCGCCGGACACGCTGGACGCGGGCGGTGTGAACGCATCGGCGGCCACGGACAGCAGTTGCGCCCGCTCCAGATGAATCGCCGGATCGCCAGCGTCTGAAGCGCAGCCGACGACCGCAAAAGCCAGCACCAGCAGCAAAGACACCCACCGGGCGGACTGTTTCACGCTACAGCAATCCCTGGTTCCTGGCTTCATAAATCGCTTCTGCCTTGGAGCTGACCTTGAGCTTCATGTAAATGCGCCGCACATAGGTCTGCACGGTGTGCACCGACACCTGCATCAGCCGGGCGATCTCTTCGGCGGTGAAACCCTTGGTGATCAGCTCCAGCACTTCCTTCTCGCGGCTGGACAGCAAAGCCTGTTCCTGGCCCGGCTCTGCCGGCAGGGCAACGGGCGCCGGCACGGACGATTGCCGGAAGCGTGTCAGGATTTGCCGCGCAATCAGCGGGCTGATCGGGCTGCCGCCGTTGTGCAGGCTGCGGATCTCGGCCAGCATGTTCTCGGGTGCGCTGTCCTTGAGCAGGTAGCCCGAGGCGCCGGCTTCAATCGACTGCATCACATGCGCCTCGTCGCCGAAGGTGGTGCACACCATCACCGCGCAGTTCGGACTGCCCAGGTGCGCAGCGCGGATCACATCGATGCCCGAGCCGTCCGGCAGGCCCAGGTCCACCAGCAACACGTCGGCGGGCGTGGCCTGCAGGGCCCGCAGACCGTCGGCGCGCGTGCCGGAGACGCTCACCAGTTGCATGTCGCCAGACCCGGTCACAGCGGTGGTGATGGCTGCCTGGAAATGAACATCGTCTTCGACGAGGGCAACGCGAATCGGCAGGGGGTCTGTGGGTGCGGGCATGGGGGATGGTGAAACAGGAAGAAGCTGCCGGAGGCGCCATTTTGCGCCAGCCCTGCGCAACGCCTGTCCCCAAAAGTGATGACAGTCGGCCCCGGCCTGTGCCGGCCTGCAAGCTGCGCCGAAGCCGCCGACGCGGCGGCTCGAAGTTGAACGTAAAATCGGCCTCCAGCCCATAGCTGGCGGGCGCAAGCAGCTATAAAAATGGTAGCGTAGCAGGCGTTGTATCAAAGCGGCGAGGCCGCTTCCTTAGGCGTAGCTGCCGGGCGTTCACTCACGGCTTCGCACAAAAATTCCCTGAAACTCGCCGCCGCGGGTGACAACGCATGGCCCCGCTTGAAGAACAGTGACAGGTGGCGGTGCACCACAGGCGCGACGATGGGGCGGGCCACCAGGCCGAAGGGTTCGATCAGCGGCAGCGAGCGGGCCGGCTGCGCGGTGATGCCGTGACCCCATTGCACCATGCCGAGTGCGGTGGTGATGAAGGACACTTCCTGCGCCGGGTTCAGCACCAGCTTTTGGGAATGCTTGAACAGGTCGGTCTGGAGCCGGGTGGTGAAATCGCGGGTCAGGCTGACAAAGGGCTGCTGCAGCACCTGCGTCCAGGTCACGCGCTGCAGCGCGGCAAGCGCATGGTCCGGGCGGCATATCAGCCAAACCCGGTCGCGGAAAAGGCTCTCCTGCACCAGTTCTGCAGGGGCGGCGCGCTGCGGCGCAATGCCCAGATCGGCCTCGCCGCTGGCCACGCGCGCCAGCGCCTGCTGGTTCAGCGAGTCCAGCACATAGACCGCAATCGCCGGGTACAGCTGCCGGTAACGCAGGATGAGTTCAGGCAGGGTGGTGGAGGCGTACAGCGGCGTGCACGCAATGCGCACCGTGCCGCGTTTTTTCTGCTCCAGGTCCTGCGTGGTCTCCAGCGCCAGGGCCAGGTCGTCGAGCACCTTGCGCGCCAGCGGGTAGAACTCGTTGCCCGCCAGTGACAGCGCGGTGCTGCGCGTGGTGCGATCAAACAGGCGCACCTTCATGCCGCTTTCCAGCTCCTTGACCAGCAGGCTGAGTGCCGACGGCGTCAGGTGCAGGCGGCGGGCCGCGGCCGCAAAGCTGCCGGCATCCGCAATGGCCAGAAAAGCCCGGAGCTGACGAAGGGTGACGTTGTTTGCATTCATCAATAAAACTCAATGCCCACTAAATATTGCTGGTTTGTCTAATCAGTGAGTGAACCTTAACATGCCCGCACAAAGGAGTTTTTCACGATGCTGCGATTCGATCCGAACCTGAGATGGCTGTTCACCGAAGTACCGATGCTGGAGCGTTACGAGGCTGCGGCCGCGGCGGGTTTTCAGGGTGTCGAGGTGGCTTTTCCCTACGACCAGCCGGCGGCGGAGATCGCCGCGCGCCTGCAGGACAACGGCCTGCAAATGGTGCAAATCCTGTCGCCTTTTGACTGGGATGCCGGCGAGCGCGGCATGGCAGCGCTGCCCGGCAGGCAAGCCGCCTTCAGGGAAAGCATACACACCGCGGTGGACTACGCGGTACAGGTGGGCAAGCCGATGATTCACGTGATGCCCGGAAACATGACGCCGGAGCTGGATCGTCGGCAATGCATGGACCTGTTTCTAGACAACATCGGCTGGGCGGCCGACCATGCAAAGACCGCCGGCATCACGCTCATCCTGGAGCCTTGCTGCCGCGCGCGTTTTCCGCAGTTCCTCTATCACCGCATCGACGAGGGCGTGGAAGTTGTGCGGGCGCTGGGCCGGGATAACGTCAAGCTGTGTTTTGACACCTTCCACATCCAGATGGAAGAGGGCGCCATCGCCGACCGCCTGCAGGCCGCCTGGCCGCACATCGGCCACATCCAGGTTGGCAACGTGCCGGGCCGCCATGAGCCCGGTACCGGCGAAATCCATTTTCCCTACCTGCTGGGCCTGATCGAAAAACTTGGCTGGGACCGCTGGATCGGATGTGAATACACCCCATCCGGCCACACGCTCGACACCCTGGGCTGGGGCAAGCCTTATGGCGTGCGTGACCCGCGCAAGGCAGCCGCCGCTGCCCACTGAAGGATCGACATGTTGAATGCTGCTGACAATGATCTGTTGACACGCACCGGCCCCGAGACGGCCATGGGCCAATATTTCCGGCGTTTCTGGCAGCCGGTGGCGCTGTCGCGCGAGCTGGAAACCGACGGCGCGCCACTGCGCGTGAACATCATGGGCGAGAACCTGGTCGCGTTCCGCAACAGCGAGGGTGTGGTCGGGCTCACCGATTCGCGCTGCCCGCACCGCGGCGCCAGCCTGTATTTCGGGCGCAACGAGAACTGCGCCATCCGCTGCGTGTTTCATGGCTGGAAGTTCGACCTGCAGGGCAAGCCGCTGGAGTTGCCCAATGTGCCGCCAGGCTCGGCTTATCACCAGACCATCCGCCTGAAAGCCTACCCGACGCGCGAGTACGGCGATGTGGTCTGGGCATACATGGGGCCCGACCCCTGGGACCGGCCCCTGCCCGAGGTGCCCGAACTGGAGTTCGGCGCCTTGCCCGCATCGCACCGCTACGTGACCAAGAAGCTGCAGGAATGCAACTGTGCGCAATCGATTGAAGGCGCGCTGGATACCTCGCATTTCTCTTTCCTGCACATGCCTGCAACCGGCGTGCCGTCCAACGAGAATCCCGATGCACCGGCCGACGAGAAGCGACTGCGCTGGATCCGTGACGATCCGCTGCCGAAGTTTTCCATCCTTGAGCATGAGGTCGGGTTTGTGGTGGGCGGTGCACGCCGCGCGGAAGGCGACAGCCGCTACTGGCGCAGTGCACAGTTCGCCTTGCCGGCGCACAGCACCACACCGTCAACTTTGCCGGGCGAAACGCATTTCGGCTACACCTGGGTGCCCATCGATGACGTCAATTGCTGGATCTACACCTATGCGTGGAACCCGGACCGGCCGCTGACGGAAGATGAAACCCGCAAGTTCAAGGGCGGCCACGGCGTGATCGCGGAAGTCGATGACAAGTTCATTCCCATCCGCAACCGCAGCAACGAGTACCTGATCGACCGTGAGCACCAGAAACACATCAGCTACACCGGCGTGCGCGGCGTCGCCGAGCAGGACGCGATGATCCAGGACAGCCAGGGACGCATTGCAGACCGGACCCGGGAGCACCTGTCGCCTTCCGATGCCGCCGTCGTGCGCTTTCGCCGCGCGGTGCTGGCCGGCGCCAAGGCGCTGGCCACCGGCATCGAGCCGCAGGCACCGCTCAAACACGAGGCTTACCGTCTGCGTTCCGGCAGCTGGTTTGCAGCCGAAGGCGTTTCTTTCGAGCAGGTCATGCTGGAGCGCTTCGGCGACCCGGTTGGGCGCGTCACTGCACCCGCCGCCAGCGCGACAGTCGCGTGAGCGTGAATTTGACCCTTCCCACATCAACTACAGGAGACACCCCATGACATCATTCACACCCTTTTCCCGAACCCGCCGCGGCGCCCTTGGCGTGGCGCTGGCTTGTGGCCTGGCCCTGGCGGGAACGGCACATGCCCAGGCCTATCCCAACAAAGCCATCAAGTTCATCATTCCTTACGCCGTCGGCGGCTCGACCGACCAGACCGGGCGGCTGGTGGCGCAGTCCCTGTCGCAGCGGCTGGGCCAGCCGGTGGTGGTTGAAAACCGTTCGGGTGCGGGCGGCACGCTGGGGCACGATGCGGTCGCCAAATCGCCGGCTGACGGCTACACGCTGCTGTTCAGCGCGGCCGGGCCGCTGACCGTCACGCCGCATACCTATTCAAAGCTGAGTTATGAGCCGGTCAAGGGTTTCGAGCCGATCACGCTGGTAGCGACGCAGCCGCTGCTGTTGGTCGTCAAGCCCGCCCTCAAGGCCAGCAACGTCGCCGAACTGACTGCTCTGGCGAAATCCCAGCCCGGCAAGCTGAGCTACGGCTCGTTCGGCAATGGCAGCGCGGCGCACCTGGCCGGGGAATATTTCAAGACCCTCGCCAAGGTTGACATGGTGCACGTGCCTTACAAAGGCAGCGGCCCCGCGCTGGTGGACCTGGTCGGTGGCCAGATTGACCTGATGTTCGATGTGTTCAGCACGGCAGCGCCATTGGCCAAAGCCGGCAAGCTGCGCCCCATTGCCATCACCTCCACCGAGCGATCGCCGCAATTTCCTGATGTGCCGACCATGCAGCAAGCGGGCGTGACCGGCTTCGAGGCCGGCACCTGGTTCGGCGTGCTGGCCCCGGCCGGAACGCCCGCACCGGTGATCGACAAGCTGTCGAAGGAGCTCAACCTGGTGCTGGAAGAAAAAGGCCTGCGCGAGACCCTGGCCTCGCAAGGCGCGGTGGTGCGCGGCGGCACGCCGGCCCAGTTCAACGCTTTCTTCCTGGCCGAATACGACAAGTGGGGAAAGATCGTCAAGGCCGCCGGCGTCACGGCTGACTGATTTTTTTCTTGCCTGGCAGGAGTGCTGCCCTTGCAGCCTCCTGGCTTCGTCCTGCCTTTCATTCATTCCTTTTTTTTTGATTCCATGAAACTTCTGAGTTATTGCCTTTCTGGTGTTGCCAGCTGGGGCGCGCTGGTCAACGGTCGCATCGTGGACCTGCAGGCGGCTTCGCAGGGCCGCGCACCGACGCTGCGCAGCGCACTGGCGCAATGGTCTCTGAACGAGATCGAAGCGCTGGCGGCCGCACACCCGGCCACCATCGATGCCGCCGACATCACCTGGCTGCCGGTCATCCCGGATGCCGCAAAGATTTTTTGCATCGGCCTGAACTACGACGAACACCGCATCGAGGCCAACCGCGACAAAACGGCGCAGCCGACAGTCTTCCTGCGGTTGGCCGCTTCGCAGATCGGGCATGACCAGCCGCTGCTGCTGCCGCCTGAATCCGGACGTTTCGATTACGAGGGCGAAATCGCTGTCATCATCGGACGAGGCGGGCGCCGCATTGCGGAGGACCATGCCTGGGAGCACATTGCCGGTTATGCGCCCTATAACGATGGCTCCATCCGCGACTGGCAAAGCCACACCACGCAATGGACGCCGGGCAAAAATTTTCCGGCCACCGGCGGGTTCGGGCCTTTCATGGTCACGCGCGGCGAGATCGCCGACGGCCAGGAACTGACCCTGACCACCCGTCTGAACGGGCAGGTGCTGCAGCAGGCCACCACGGCGCAACTGATCTTTTCAATTCCGCGCCTGATCAACTACCTGTCTACCTTTGTTCCACTGGAACCTGGCGACGTGATCGTCACTGGTACACCCGGTGGCGTGGGTTTCAAGCGTTCACCGCCTGTTTTCATGCGAAGTGGCGACACGGTCGAGGTGGAGGTGAGCGGCGTGGGCACATTGGTCAACACCGTCGCCGCTGAACAGGCGGCCTGAGGGCGAGGCACATGCACAATCATCTGATTGAGGTGCGCGTTGTCCAAAAGGTCATGGAGGCCGTGGATATTTGCTCCCTGGAGTTGGCCAGCCTGTCCGGCGAGCCCTTGCCGCCGTTCAGCGCGGGCGCGCATATCGACTTGCATGTCGGCGGTTTCGTGCGCCAGTATTCACTGTGCAACAACCCTTCGGAGCGGGACCGCTACCAGATCGCTGTTCTGCGCGACCCGGGCTCACGTGGCGGGTCGGCTGCCGTTCATGAACGTCTCGCGCCGGCACAGACGCTGACCATCAGCGCTCCGCGCAACCATTTTTCGCTGCAGCAGGATACACCGCACACCTTGCTGCTGGCCGGGGGTGTGGGCGTGACGCCCATCCTCAGCATGGCGGAGCGGCTGGCGGATTCCAACGCCGCTTTCACCATGCACTATTGCACCCGCTCACGTGACCGCACGGCTTTTCGGCGCCGCATCGAGCAATCTGCCTTTGCGGCATCTGTGCATTTTTACTTCGACGAAGATGGCCCGGCGCACAAACTCGACCTTGCAGCCGTACTGCGTTCAGCGCCTGCAGGAACGCACCTCTACACCTGCGGGCCTGCCGGCTTCCTCGGCCATGTGCTGGACACCGCCCGCGAGCTTGGCTGGCCTGACGAACGCGTGCATTGCGAATATTTTTCGGCGGCGCCGTCCGTCCTGCCGCAAGGCGCCTTTGAGATTTGTATTGCCAGCACCGGCAAACGCCATGTGGTGGCGGCCGGGGAAACCGTGGTGCAAGCGTTGGCGCGAGAAGGCATTGCCGTGCCCGTGTCCTGCGGGCAGGGCGTGTGCGGCAC
>CBFGNA010000115.1:0-7182 GCA_965650045.1 uncultured Polaromonas sp. | reverse complement strand
TGCTGTCGGCCGTGCTGCAGAACCTGCTGGGCAACGCCTGGAAGTTCAGCGTGCGCCAGCCGCTGGCCTGCATCGATGTCGGGCGCCGGCCGGACGGGGACGGGCAAGCCGCCGGCGCAGAACAGGTGTTTTTTGTGCGCGACAACGGCGCGGGCTTCGACATGGCGTTTGCGCACAAGCTGTTCGGTACCTTCGAACGCCTGCATTCACCCGGGGATTTTCCGGGCACCGGCATTGGCCTGGCCACCGTCAAGCGTGTGATTGAACGCCACGGCGGCCGCGTGTGGGCCGAAAGCACGCCCGGCGAGGGCGCGACGTTTTATTTCACGCTGGTGCGGCGCTAGCGGATTTGTGCCGGATTTATAAGCAAAAAGTGCCTGTAGCCCTTGTCGGGCGGGCGCAAGCAGCTATCAAATAAGTAGCAAGTAGGTGGCATGGACCGGTGCCACAAGCTGTTTCAGGCCGCTGGCTGGGCGGTCTCCGGCGGGTTCAGCGTGATCTTGCCTTCCTTCACATAGTCCTCGAACTGCGTGCGCGGAATCGCCGTCACACCGGCGATGCCTGGTGCGTCTTCCCAGCTGAGGGTTGCGCTGTCGAAGGCCAGGGCCACTTCCACCCGGCCTGGCGGGATGGTGATCGGCACGCCGTCGCCAGGGGTGTAGGTGACGTGGCCGGTGATGGTGGCGAATTGCGACATGTGTTGTTCTCCTCAGGTTGGGGCGCCGTTGCTCCGGCTGCCGACACGCCATTACGCACGAAAAACGCGCCTTCTGTCTGTCGGCCAAGAGCGATTGTTGGGGGGCGCGATGCTGCGAGTGTGCAGCATCTGGATACCAGTAGAACTTGCAGGGTAAAGCGCCGGTAAAAACAGCTGCCCGTTACACAGCGCTTACACCGCGTTCACCTGCGCCGCGCACCATGTGTTCACTGAGGCGCCAGACCCGGCGCCCAGCAGGCAGCCACTTCCTTGAGTGGCTTGCCACCTTGCCGGTTGAGGCATTGAGAAAAGGAGCCATTCCATGATCAACCTGAAAAAAACCTGGGTCACCGCTTCCATGGTGGCCACCACGCTGGTCGCCGGCCTGGCCGCTGCGCCCGCCATGGCACAAAACGGCAGCTACACGCCGGGGATCGACAAGACCCAGCAGGCGATCAGCCTGCGCATCCAGCAGGGCCTGCAGTCCGGCCGGATCACACCGTCCGAAGCCCGCGCGCTCTACCGGCGCGACCGCGACATTGAAAGCCGCGAAGCCGCCTACCGTGCCGACGGCCGCGTCTCGCCGCAGGAGCGCCAGCACTTGCGCGCCGACCTGGCACGCCTGAGTGATGACGTCGAGCGTGCCATCGTCAACCGGCAGGTGGCCGACGCGCGCGGCAAGGGCATGGGCGGCATCGACAGCCGTGAGTTCCAGATCCGCCAGCGCATTGACGAAGGCGTGCGCAGCCACCGCCTGAGCCTGCAGGAGGCGGGTACGCTGCAAGCCCGCAGTGACGCCATCGAGCGCCGCGAAGCCGCCTACCGTGCCGATGGCGTGCTCACCCCGCAGGAGCGCCGCGCGCTGCGCGACGAACTGACGGCCTTGCGCAGCGAGCTGGACCGGCTGGTCAACCCGCGCGGTTGATGCGCAAAAAAAGCCGCCCACGGGCGGCTTTTTTTCACTCCTGACCCGCCGGTTTCATGCCGGCAGAAACAGCGCTGGGTCCACCATGGTGCGGTTGAGCATCACGCCCCAATGCAGGTGCGGCCCGGTAACGCGGCCGGTGGCACCGACCTTGCCCAGACGCTCGCCCGTGGCCAGCGCATCACCGATGGTCACGTCGATGGCGCTCAGGTGGCAATACATGCTGAGCAGGCCGCCGCCGTGGTCCAGCCAGACGGTGTTGCCGTTGAAAAAATAGTCGCCAGTGTCAATCACCCGTCCCGGCAGCGGCGCGGCCACGGGCGTGCCGGTGGCTGCGGCGATATCCATGCCACTGTGCGGATTGCGCGACTGGCCGTTGAACACCCGCCGCAGCCCGAACGAGCTGGAGCGCCGGCCGGGCACCGGCACCCGCATTCGCAGGGCAGAGGCCTTGGGCAGCGGCTCTGAAAAAGTAGCCATTACCAGTGCCTGGTGGTCGCGCTCGCGTTCGTAACGCGCGAGGTTCTCGGGCGACAGTTCCACCGTGCCCGGAGCCACCGTCAGGCGCTGCTCACGGTAGCGTTTGTCCGCCACCGTGTAACGCAACTCGCGCGGACTGCTGTCATCGGCGGGTTTGACGCTGATGGCCGCTTCGCCCGGCGTTGCAGCCAATGGAATGCCGACCAGCGCCGTCCACGCAATCATGTCGCCGACCACCAGCAAGGGCAGCTCGCCCGCAAAGGCTTGTGGGCGCGTCGCGCCCGGCCCCAGCGCCAGGCGCGCCACCCCGCCCGGCACGGCCAGAGGCGTGGGCCACACTGCGGTGTCGCGGTCCGCTTTGGCGGCCGAGCCCGCAGCAGGCAATGCGAGGCTGGAAAGCCCGGTGAAGGACAGGGCGCCCAGCAGCAGGGCGCGGCGACGGACGGCGCAGGCGTTTGTGTCGGCAACAGAAGTCATGTGCACAAGAATAGCAGCGGCTCAAGTGCGCGCCTGTCATCCACCGCGCGCAGCGCGTGAAAGCAAAAAGGCCAGCGCGGGGCGCTGGCCTTTTTGAAGTTGGCAGGCGGGCTGCTGCCTGCGCTGAATTACGCGGCCTTGGCGGCGCGGCGCTGGCGGAAAGCCGAGTTGCGCTTGCTGCCTGTTTCGGCGGCGGCCACCTTGCGGGCCAGTTGCGCGGTTTTTTCTTCGACCTTGTCGGCCAGTTGGCTCAGCACCAGGGCGCCCGGCGCGGTGGCTTTGGCAATCATGTCCAGTGTGGTCACGCCGGTTTTTTCCTGGAACAAATGGGCGTTGGCCGAAGCGCGCTCCACACCGGCACCAGCCAGGTTGACGAGCTGTTTGACAACATACTCGGCGCCGTCGGTGGTCAGCATCAGGCCCTTGGTGTAGTACACGCTGAAGGCCAGTTGCGCGGCCGATGCGTTGCGGGCCGTTTCAGCCGACAGCTCGGGGCGTGACTGGCGCAGGGCGCTGTTCCAGCGCTGCTCCAGCAGCGACACCACACGCTCGCCGCCGGCGCGGTAAGCCTTGATGACGTTGTGGGCGGTCTTGCCCGAGGTTTCGATCAGTTCGGTGGCGACGGTGGACAGGTTTTTGGCGGTCATGGCGGGTTTCCTCTTCAAAGTTGACAGATGCACCATTATTCGGGTTTTCCCTAGGGAGTGCGACCTACTGGGCTAGGGCGGGGTGACCAGCGGGCAGGCGCCCTGTTCATTTGTGGCAGTTCGACCCGTCCCGGATGCAGGAGGCGCGGCGCTCACTTGAAGTGATTGGCAGGCAGCGGGAGAGTGCGCTCGGCCGCCTGAAGGCGTCGCTGGAGCAAGGGTGAGTCTGCAGCGGCGTTATGCAGGTGCCCGGCTGCTAGTTATGAATAAAATCAGGCTCCAGCCCCCGTGGAACGGGCGTTACCAGCTATCAAATCAATAGCAAATCGACTGTCCCGCAGCCGCGGGCTCAATGCCCGCTGGTGAGCTGCAGGCCCGCAATGCCGCCGACGATGAGCGCAATGCAGCCCAGCCGCGCGGCACTCGCCGGCTCGTTGAACACCACAATGCCGAGCACCGCCGCACCCACCGTGCCAATGCCCGTCCACACCGCATAAGCCGAACCCACAGGCAAGGCCTTCAGCGCCAGGCCCAGCAGCCAGAAGCTCAAGCCCGCCGCGATGATTGTCACGACGGTGTAGGTCAACTTTGTAAAACCATCCGACGCCTTCATGCTGGTTGCCCAGACGGTTTCCAGGAAGCCGGCGACAAAAAGAACCAGCCAGGCGGCGGTGGGTGTGAGGTTGATGTTCATGGCTTCCTTGTGGGCAGTGGATGGAGCGCGCGGATGGCGCTCCTGTCTCTCAGACGGCTGGGTGTGCGGGTTTGTGACAGTCAACCAGATTTTGGAGCGAACAAGAGCAGAGATCGTTTGCAGGGTTAAAAACTCACAGGGTCCCATGATTGAAATATCTGGCTCTTCCCGTACGATGGGTTGAAGTATCAAAAGGGAGCGGACATGGCAACTCAGGACAATAGGCGATTGGCGGTGCTCATTGACGCCGACAACGCACAGGCAGCGGTGATTCAGGAACTTTTAGCTGAGGTTTCGCGTTACGGCACGGCCACCATCAAACGGGCTTATGGTGACTGGACGACCACCAATCTCAAAGGATGGAAGGACACACTGCACAAGATGGCCATTCAACCGATCCAGCAATTCAGCTACACCAGCGGAAAAAACGCCACGGACTCGTCACTCATCATCGACGCAATGGACGTGTTGCACGCGGGCAGCGTTGATGGATTTTGCCTGGTGTCGTCAGACAGCGATTTCACCCGGCTGGCTACGCGCGTGCGTGAAGCCGGGCTGGTGGTTTACGGGTTTGGGGAACGCAAAACGCCTGAGGCTTTTGTGGCTGCGTGTGACAAGTTCATTTATACCGAAATCCTGCGAGCAGAACCGGTTGAGCCAAAGGCGACGGACGGCCCGGCGCTACCAGCGCTCAAACCCATGGTGCTGGCGGCGCTGGGTGCAGCTACGCGAGAAGACGGATGGGCAGCCCTGGGACCCGTCGGCAGCCAGATGACAAAAAATCATCCTTCGTTTGACCCACGAAACTATGGCTTTTCCAAACTTGGGGAACTGATGCGCAAGCAGCCTTATTTGGAGTTCAAGGAGGTTGCGATGGAAGGCTCTGCCGGCATTCATCTGCATGTGCGGCTTAAACAGTCTTCATTGCAAAAGTAGCAAGAATTTGAGGGAGGACGAATGGAGGTAAGTGCCTTTGTCCAGGTCTCAGACGACGGGGTTGCGTACGGCGGATCCGGTCCAGCTCTGCGTAAGCAATTTCAATCCCTGAGTTGCAAGTTGTTTCTTCGCATGTGCAGATGCTTGCGCCAGAGCTTGAGTGATCTTGCCTTCGACAGTCGCCGCGCTGGCTGCCTTCGGTTTGTTCATAGAGCGAGCTGTTTTAGGTTGAGCCATTTGTCCAGATCTTCCACATAGGTGCGACGCAGGGTGCCACGAGCAATCGGCTTGAGTATGCCGGCTGCATTATCCAGAACCGTCCATCGGTCGGCAAGCGGCAGGTACAAGGTATGAAGATTGTGCAGGCTGCGTTGAAAGCGGCGCTCCACATCTGCTTGCGGGATATTGTGACTACCCTGTTTGACGCGTAGCGCCACCCGGTTAACGGCCAGTTCGGCACTGGGGAGTGCGACGTAAAAAATATGCACCTTGTAGCCGCTGGCCTTGCAACGAGCCAAAAATGGGGCAAAGGTGCGGCTTGAAAGTGTGGATTCAAAAGCAAAGCTTGCATTTGCAGCTGCCAATTCGCGCAAGCGTTTGAGCATGATTCGGCCGGCTTCAAATGACACGGTTTCAGGGGAGTAGGCGGATAGCCCTGTCGCGATCTGGTCTGCGTTCACAAACTCAAGAATGCCCAACGCCTGCTTCAGCAAAAATGGCGCCGCCGTTGATTTGCCCGCACCGTTGGGTGCCGGCCATCACGACCACCGTTGGTTGCTTGGATTTGGCAGGGCGAACAAGCTTCATTTTGCCCAGCTGTCCTTCATCCCCGTCACCCGATTGAACACCGCTTTGCCTGCAGCGTGATCCTTCAAGTCGGTAACAAAGTACCCATGCCGCTCAAACTGATAGCGCGTTCCCGCCGGCACACCGGCGAGTGAAGGCTCCACAAACGCCGTGACTGTCTTCAGGCTGTCGGCATTCAGCTCTTCCAGAAAGTCCCGGTCGCCCGTGCCGGGGTGTTCGACGGTGAAGAGACGGTCGTACAGGTGCACCTCGGCCTGCACCGCGTCGTTGACGCCGACCCAGGTGATGACACCCTTGACCTTGATGGCGTCGGAGCCCGGGGTGCCGCTTTTGGTGTCGGGGATCAGTTTGGCCTGTACTTCGGTGACCTTGCCATTCGCGTCTTTCGTCGCTCCCACACATTCGATCACGTGGCCGTACTTCAGGCGCACCTTGCTGGCGGCTATCGCCTGGCCGCTGGCATTGGTGTGGGCGGGGAACAGGCGGAAGAAACCTTTGGGCGGTGTTTCTTCGTAGTCGGTGCTTTCTATCCAGACTTCCTTGCCGATCTTGAAATGGCGCGTGCCCTGCTCGGGGTGGTGCGGGTGCACGGGCGCGCTGCAATCATCGAGCTTGCCTGCGCCCATGACCTCATCCCAGTTGGTCAGCACCAGCTTGACCGGATCGAGCACGGCCATGGCGCGCGGGGCAATCGGGTCCAGCGTGTCGCGCAGTGCGCCTTCGAGTGTGCTGTAGTCGATCCAGCTGTCGCTTTTGGTCACGCCGATGCGTTCGGCAAACAAATGGATGGCCTCGGGCGTGTAGCCGCGGCGACGCAGGCCGACGATGGTGGGCATGCGCGGGTCGTCCCAGCCGCTGACACGCTTTTCGTTGACGAGCTGGGCCAGCTTGCGTTTGCTGGTCAGCACATAGGTCAGGTTCAGGCGCGCAAATTCATACTGGCGCGGGTGCGGGCTGGCGATCAGGCCGCCTTCCGCGAGTTTGTCGAGCAGCCAGTCGTAAAACGGGCGCTGGTCTTCAAACTCCAGCGTGCAGATGCTGTGGGTGATCTGTTCGAGCGCGTCCTCGATCGGGTGCGCATAGGTGTACATCGGGTAGATGCACCACTTGTCGCCGGTGTTGTGGTGGTGGGCGCGGCGTATGCGGTAAATCGCCGGGTCGCGCAGGTTGATGTTGGGCGAGGCCATGTCGATCTTGGCGCGCAGCACCGCGGCGCCGTCGGCGAGTTGGCCGTCGCGCATTTCACGAAAGCGCGCCAGGTTCTCGGCCGGCGTGCGGCTGCGGAAGGGGCTGTTGACGCCGGGTTTGACAAAGTCGCCGCGGTTGATGCGCATCTCGTCGGCGCTTTGTTCATCGACGTAGGCGTTGCCCGATTCGATCAGGTACTCGGCGGCGCGGTACATGAAGTCGAAGTAGTCGCTGGCCTGGTAGAGGTTGTTTTCACCATGGTTGTGCCAGTCAAAACCCAGCCACTGCACCGCGTCCTTGATCGCGTCGACGTATTCGGTGTCTTCCTTTT
>CBFGNA010000114.1:0-7183 GCA_965650045.1 uncultured Polaromonas sp. | reverse complement strand
TGATGGCCGCTGCGGCCCCGCAGCACCCAGCCCAGGCCGCGCCAGAAAAGCGGCGTGTCTCACCCGCCTTTGAGGGCCCAATCCTGAAAGCCACAGGGCTCACCAAGCGTTACGGCGGCGTGGTTGCGAATGAAAACATTGATTTCAGCGTGAACGCCGGTGAGCTGCGCGGCAACATCGGGCCGAACGGTGCGGGGAAATCCACCTTCTTCAAGATGCTCACGTGCGAAATCCATCCGACGGCGGGTTCAATCCTGTTCGAAGGCCAGGACATCACGGGCAAACCGGTGACCGACGTCTGCCAGTTGGGCCTGACCAAAAGCTACCAGGTCAACCAGCTCTTCAACCGGCTGACCGTGCGTGAAAACGTGATCATTGCCGCGCTGGCGGAGTTGCGCGGCAAATTCCGGTTGGACCTGCTGTCCAGGCTGGACCGCATCCCCGGCCTGCGCGATCAGGTCAACCATACGCTGGAACTGGTGAACCTCACCGCGCGCGCTGACGCCACCGTGTCCCAGCTGGCCTATGGCGAAAAGCGCCGGCTTGAAGTGGGCCTGGCCCTGGCCTCATCGCCCAGCCTGCTGTTGCTGGATGAACCCCTGGCCGGCATGAGCCCGCAGGAGCGCATCGATACGGTGAAACTCCTCAAATCCATCGCGCAAGGACGCACCATGATCATCATCGACCACGACATGGATGCACTGTTCGAACTGGCCGAGCGCATCACCGTCCTTCAGGAAGGCCGCGTCCTGGTCGAGGGAACGCCCGAAGAGATCAAGGGTAATGCGCAGGTACAGGAAGCCTACCTGGGTGGCGTACACGGGGAATTTGAAGCATGAGCCTGCTGGAAGTGAAGGGCCTGAACAGCTACTACGGGGATTCCCACATCCTCTTTGACGTCTCGCTCAATGTCGCCAAAAACGAGGTGGTGGCGCTGCTGGGCCGCAACGGCGCAGGCAAGAGCACGACGCTGAAAAGCCTCATGGGCGTTGTCACGCCGCAATCCGGTTCCGTCACGCTCGACGGCGCAGAAATCGCAGGCAAAAAAAGCCACGCCATCGCCGCTGCCGGCATGCAGCTTGTGCATGAGGACCGCCGCATCTTTGGCAGTCTGGATGTCGAGGAAAACCTGGTCCTTGCGGGCCTCACGGCGCCCGGCCGCTGGCCGCTTGACCGGATCTACGAAATGTTTCCCCGCCTCAAGCAGCGCCGGGGCAGCCGGGGCACTGATTTGTCGGGCGGTGAACAGCAGATGCTGGCCATTGCGCGGGCGCTGATCCGCGACCCCAAGATCGTCCTGCTGGACGAACCCTTTGAAGGCCTGGCGCCGGTCATCGTGCAGGACCTGATGCGGGCTTGCCGGGACCTGGCTGCCGCGGGACAGACCATTGTTCTGGTCGAGCAGAACCTGGCGGCCAGCCTGGCGCTGGCCCAGCGTGTCTACATCATCAACAATGGGCACATTGTTCATGAGGGTCCGGCAAGGGAACTCAAACAGCAGCCCGAGATATTGCAGCGTTATCTGGGCGTCTGAAACCCGGACCACCCCCTCAGGACAAGCCACCCGCCGAAACAAAACGGGTCAGCAGAAGGTCATCACTTAACCCGTGCTGAGCGCCTGGCTCATACCAGCAGGCGCGATGTCCTCGGCACATGCGCCATCAGAAACTCCATCTGGTCCGCCAGGATGCGGCGGTTACGCAGGATGAAGTCTTCCCACAGGCTGGGAACATAGGGCGTGTAGAGCAGCGGCATGTGGGCCTGCTCCGGCGTTCGGCTGCTCTTGCGGTGGTTGCAGGCGCGGCAGGCGGTGACCACATTCATCCAGGTATCAATGCCGTTCTGTGCGAACGGGATGATGTGCTCGCGCGTCAGGTCTTCCTCGTGGAAATGGTCGCCGCAGTAGGCGCAGATGTTGCGATCACGCGCAAACAGCTTGCCATTGGTCAGCCCCGGCTTGAGGTTGAAGGGGTTGATGTTGGGCACGCCCTTGGTGCCGATGATGCTGTTGACGTGGATGATGGACTGGTTGCCGGTGATCGCGTTGTGACCGCCATGGAAAGTCGCCACCTGTGCGCCCATCTCCCAGCGCACTTCGTCCGAGGCATAGTGCAACACGGCTTGTTCGAGGCTGATCCACGATTGTGGCAACCCCTGGGCTGAGAGCTTCAAGACCTTCAAACGAACCTCCAATGGTTGAACAACACATGGAACCGGACTCAAGATGCCTGACGCCTCAATATACAGCGAATTCATGACAAAACTCACCGGAGGGGCCTGAAGGGCTGCCGAGCCCGCGTCCGGCCGACCTGTGGCGCTATTAAAACGATAATTGGCCGCATGAAGGTCTCCCCATGAAAATTTTCCGCGGCTACCAGGACCCAGGGCTTGCGGCGCAATGCGCGCTGACCATCGGAAACTTCGATGGTGTCCACCGCGGCCACCAGGCCATGCTGGCGCTGCTGAAAAACGAGGCCCAGCACCGGGGCGTGCCCAGCTGTGTGATGAGCTTCGAGCCGCATCCGCGCGACTACTTTGCCGCGGTGGCGCACAAGCCCGAACTCGCGCCAGCCCGGATTGCCACCCTGCGCGACAAACTCACCGAGTTGGCGCGCTGCGGCATCGACCAGTGTGTGGTGCTGCCCTTCAATGCGCGGCTGGCAGCCCAGCCAGCGGAAAACTTCATCGGCGATGTGCTGGTCAAGGGCCTGGGCGTGCGTTATGTGCTGGTCGGCGACGACTTCCGTTTCGGCGCAAAACGCACCGGCGACTACGCCATGCTGGACGCCGCCGGTGAGCGTCTCGGCTTTGATGTGGCCCGCATGAACAGTTACGAAGTGAGCAATACCCGGGTGTCGAGCTCTGCGGTACGGGAGGCCCTGGGCCAGGGAAATATGAGCCGGGTGGCCAGCCTGCTGGGCCGGCCCTACAGCATCTCCGGCCATGTGGTGCATGGCCGCAAGCTGGGGCGCGAACTGGGTTTTCGCACCCTGAACCTGCGCTTTTCACACTGGAAACCAGCCGCCAGCGGCATTTTTGCGGTACAGGTCTTCGGCCTCGGTCCCGAGCCCCTGCCCGGCGTCGCCAACCTGGGCATCCGGCCCTCACTGGACCCCGACGATATCAACGGCGGGCGGGTGCTGCTGGAGACCCATTGCCTCAACTGGCCCGCCAGCCTGGGCGCCGAAGAAGCATACGGTAAAATCATCCGCGTGGAACTGCTGCACAAACTGCACGACGAACTGAAATACGACGGTCTGGACAGCCTCAAGGCGGGGATCTCCAGGGACTGCGATGAGGCGCGGGCGTTTTTTGCGTCCATGCACACGGAAACCAGCCGCCAGACGACGCGCGACCGAATTTAGACGATCTCGTCGCCTCTGGCCCCGCCCCCTCCGGCGCAAGGCTTGTCACCCCGAACAGCATTCCGGCGCCCTGACCCATCAGGCTGCCCCAACAAGAGCATTCCATGTCCGACACCAAAACCGACTACCGCAGCACCCTCAACCTGCCCGATACACCGTTCCCCATGCGTGGTGACCTGCCCAAGCGCGAGCCAGGCTGGGTCAAGGAGTGGGAGGACAAGGGCATCTACAAGAAGCTGCGCGACGTGCGCGCCGGCAAGCCGAAGTTCGTGCTGCATGACGGCCCGCCCTACGCCAACGGCCAGATCCACATGGGCCACGCCGTCAACAAGATCCTGAAAGACATGATCGTCAAGGCGCGCCAGCTCAAAGGCCTGGACGCGATCTACGTGCCGGGCTGGGACTGCCACGGCCTGCCGATCGAGAACCAGATCGAAAAAACCTTTGGCCGCAAGCTCAGCCGTGACGAGGTGCAGGCCAAAAGCCGTGCCTACGCGACCGAACAGATCGCACTGCAGAAGGAAGACTTCAAGCGCCTGGGCGTGCTCGGCGAATGGGACAACCCCTACCTGACCATGGCCCCCGGCAACGAGGCCGACGAAATCCGCGCGCTCAAACGCATCATGGAGCGCGGTTTTGTGTACCGCGGCCTCAAACCCGTTTACTGGTGTTTCGACTGCGGCTCCTCGTTGGCCGAGTTCGAGATCGAATATGCCGACAAGAAGTCGCAGACGCTGGACGTCGGCTTCAAGTCGGCCGAGCCCGACAAACTCGCCGCCGCCTTCGGCCTCAAAAGCCTCGCAAAAGACGCGTTTGCGGTGATCTGGACGACGACCGCCTGGACCATCCCGGCGAATCAGGCACTGAACCTGAATCCCGAGCTGGAATACGCGCTGGTCGATACCGAACGCGGCATCCTGCTGTTGGCCGCCTCACTGGTCGAAAAATGCATGGAGCGTTTCAAGCTCAGCGGCACGGTGCTGGCGACCACCGAAGGCAAAAATCTGGCGCTGCTGAATTTCCAGCATCCGTTTTACGAGGTGCATGAAGGTTACCGCCGCCTGAGTCCGGTGTTTCTCGCCGACTACGCCACCGCCGACGACGGCACCGGTATCGTGCACTCCTCGCCCGCCTATGGTGTGGAGGATTTCAACTCCTGCATCGCCAACGGCATCGCCGTGGACGACATCCTGAACCCGGTGCAGGCGCACGGCCGCTACGTGGACGACTTGCCGCTGTTCGGCGGGCTCAACATCTGGAAGGCCGCGCCGCTGGTGATCGATGCCTTGCGAGATGCCGGCCGGCTGTTCGCGACCGAAACCATCACCCACAGCTACCCGCATTGCTGGCGCCACAAGTCGCCGGTGATCTACCGCGCTGCGGCCCAGTGGTTCATCCGCATGGACGAGGGCGAAGGCGTGTTCACCAAAGACAAGGCGCCGCAGACCCTGCGCCAGCTCGCGCTCAAGGCCATCGAGGAAACCAGCTTCTACCCCGAAAACGGCAAGGTCCGGCTGCGCGACATGATCGCCGGGCGACCCGACTGGTGCATCTCGCGCCAGCGCAACTGGGGCGTGCCGCTGCCTTTTTTCGTCCACACGGCCACCGGCGAATTGCATCCGCGCACCATGGAACTGATGGATACGGCCGCCGCCATGGTCGCCGAGGGCGGCATCGAGGCCTGGAGCAAGGCCACGGCCGAGTCGCTGATAGGCGCGGACGCGGAGTTCTATACCAAAAGCAACGACATCCTCGACGTGTGGTTCGACTCGGGCACCACGCACTACACCGTGCTGCAAAAAAGCCATGCGGGGCAGTCCACCTGGCCGGCCGATTTGTACCTGGAAGGCCATGATCAGCACCGCGGCTGGTTCCACTCTTCGCTCTTGACCGCCTGCGCGATGTACGACCACGCGCCGTACAAGGGCCTGCTGACCCACGGCTTCACCGTGGACAGCCAGGGCCGCAAGATGAGCAAGTCGCAGGGCAACGGCGTCGATCCGCAGGAAACCAGCAAAAAGCTGGGCGCCGAGATCATCCGCCTCTGGGTCGCCGCCAGCGACTACTCGGGCGACATTGCCGGCGACGACAAGATCCTCGCGCGGGTAGTGGACACCTACCGGCGCGTGCGCAACACGCTGAAGTTTTTGCTCGCCAACATCAGCGACTTCGATCCGGCCAAAGATGCCGTGCCGCTGGACCAGATGCTGGAGATCGACCGCTACGCGCTGAGCCGCGCGGCGCAACTGCAGGCCGACATCCTGGCGCATTACGAGGTGTATGAATTCCACCCGGTGGTCTCCAAACTCCAGATCTATTGCAGCGAAGACCTGGGCTCCTTCTACCTTGACATCCTCAAGGACCGGCTCTACACCACGGCGCCGAATTCGCTGGCCCGGCGCAGCGCGCAGACCGCGCTGCACCAGATCACCCAGGCCATGCTGCGCTGGATGGCGCCTTTCCTGAGCTTCACCGCCGAAGAAGCCTGGAAGCTGGCTGGCAGCTCGGAATCGATCTTCATGGAAACCTATGCCGAGCTGGCTGCGCCCAATGCGGACCTGCTGGCGAAGTGGGGCCGCATCCGCGAACTGCGTGATGCGGTGAACAAGGACATCGAGGCCCTGCGCGCTGAGGGCCAGGTCGGCTCCTCGCTGCAAGCCAATGTGACGCTGGCGGTGCCGCCGGCGGACTATCCACTGCTGGCCAGCCTGGGCGACGATTTGAAGTTTGCCTTCATCACGTCTGCTATTGAATTAATAGCTGATGACGCACTGTCCATCAGGGTCAAGCCCAGTTCTGACACCAAATGTGAGCGCTGCTGGCACTACCGCGCTGATGTCGGTCATGATGCTGCGCACCCGACGCTGTGCGGCCGCTGCACCAGCAATCTGTTCGGCGCCGGCGAGTCAAGAAAGTTTGCCTGATGGCCAAGACCACCTTTGGAACCCACTCCGCCAGCTTGTATCCGTGGCTGGGCCTGGCCCTGATTCTGCTGATCGCCGATCAGTTCACCAAGGTGCTGATCCTTGGCTACTACCAGCTCGGTGACGCGACCTTCGTCACCAGTTTTTTCAACATCGTGCGGGTGCACAACAGCGGCGCGGCCTTTTCCTTCCTGGCCTCGGCCTCCGGGTGGCAGCGCTGGTTCTTCACCATCCTGGGTATTGCAGCCGCACTGTTTATCCTGTGGATGCTGAAGTCCCACTCCGGCCAGAAGCTGGTTTCGTTTGCGCTGGCCTGCATCCTGGGCGGCGCCGTTGGCAATGTCATCGACCGCATGATGCACGGCTACGTGGTGGACTTCCTCGACTTCCACTACGCCGGCTGGCATTTCCCCGCCTTCAACATTGCCGACAGCGCCATCACCATCGGCGCGATCTGCCTGATCCTGGATGAGTTGTTGCGGGTCAAAAGAAGCTGAATGCGCCCCCACGCTTTTCACTGCGTGTAATGCTGCCCCCCGAGGGGGCCAATTTTCCTTGGGCCAGCCCCGGCGGAAAATTCCGCCCGGTGCTCCAAGTGTCGAAGGATGCCAACAAACGGCAGGTGGGCGTTATAGTGATTCCTAGTTTATGAAGCATCTGTTGAATCTGCTGGCAGCCATTGCGCTGCTGGTCTGGGGCACCCACCTGGTCAGAACCGGCATCCTGCGCGTGTTCGGTGCCAATTTGCGCCACATCCTCGCGCGCAGCGTGGGCAACCGCTTCACGGCCGCCTTGTCTGGCATCGGGGTCACGGCGCTGGTGCAGTCCAGCACAGCCACCGCCCTGATCACCTCCTCCTTTGTCGGCCAGGGCCTGATGACCTTGCCGGCGGCG
>CBFGNA010000113.1:0-7203 GCA_965650045.1 uncultured Polaromonas sp. | reverse complement strand
GGTGGTCTTGCCGCAGCCGCTGGGTCCGACGATGCAGACGAACTCGCCACGCGACACCGACAAGGAGGTTGGCGAGAGGATCTCGCGGCCGCCCAGGCGGATGGCCACGCCGTCGAATTCGAGAAAAGGCGCGCTCACGCTCACTTGACGATCAACTGCGCGACCTTGGGCTCGGTCCTGAGCATGTCCTGGTCTTTCATGAGCTTGACCCAGTAGTTGAGCTGTTTCTCGGTCACCACAGGGCCGGGCGGAGAGATCTGCATCTTGGCGATCACCTCGGGCGGCAGCTTGATGTACTTGCCAATGGCGGCGCGCACCTTGTCGTTGTTTTTCGGGTTCTGCATGAAAGCCGCGCCCTCCTGCACGGCTTCGCGAAAGCCCCTGGCCGCGGCCGGATTTTTCTGCACCCACTCGCGTTTGGCGGCATGCACGATGGTCGGGTTGCCTTCTTCGAGGAAGGTCGAGTAGTAGGACGCGACATAACCGGAACCGCTTTCGGTGATGCGGCTCATGAAGGGGTCGGCCGTCACCACGGCATCGACGGAGCCGCCGCGCAGCAGGTCGCTGTGTTGCGGAAACGAGGCCTCGACGAAGTTGACTTTCTTGTAGTCCACGCCGCTTTGCTTGAGCCAGCCGCGGAAGGTCACGTGCAGGAAAGCGCCCAGGCCGGGCACGCCGATCTTCTTGCCGATGCAGTCCTGCGCCGTCTTGATGCCCGAGCCGGCGCGCGCCACCAGGCCGAAGCCGGTGATGGTTTTGGACGTGACGCCGCCGCCGGCCACCAGCACATGGTCCAGCCCGCCGTCCACCGACTGCAGGAACACCGAAGGCGTGGGGCCGCCGATCTGCAGCGAGTCCGATTGCAGCGCGGCAGGAATGGTCGAATTCAGCGGGATGAACTTGAGTTCCACGTCGAGGTTGCGCTTCTTGAAGTAGCCCTCTTCGGCTGCAACAAACACCGAGGCGAAGTCCGTCACCGCGGTGTAGCCGAACAGGATCTTGTTGCTCTGGGCAAAGGCGGGCAGGGCGGCAGCGGCCGATGCGGCGGCCAGGCTTGAAAGAAGGGTGCGGCGTTTCATTTTTGTCTCCGGGTGGTTTTGGGTGGGGAAGGGGGCGGCAACGCAGCGCGTATGCCGCCGGCGATAAAGGTGACCAGCAGCGCGGACGCCGCCGGGTCGCCCGGACGGCTTTCGCCCAGCGACAGCCGTTCGATGCGGTTGTCGCTCAGGTGGTGCAGCAGCGCGCCCAGGCCAAACTGGTAACACCAGGCGACCTGGCCGCGCGTGGCGTGCGGCAGGGCTTCCTGCAGGGCGTCGATGAAGGCGTGCGCCATCGGATCGAAATAGGCGCGCAGCACGCGGTCGGTTTCTTCCAGCGCGTGGTAGAGCTCGCGCGCCACCAGCAGCGCGTAATACTCGCCCTCCGAGCTGGCGCGCAGCTTGAGCACCGGGCCGGTGAAGGCCTCGATGATGCGGGTCAGCGTCTCGGGATCGTTCGGGTCGTGCGAGACCGACTGCAGCGCGGCGAGGCGCTCCTCGATGGTGCGGTTCCAGTGCGCAAAGATGGCGTGGAACAGCTCGTGTTTCTGGCCGTAGTAGTAACCGACCAGCGCCAGCGGCACTGCGGCTTCGTCGGCAATCTGGCGGATGGTGACGGCGTGATAACCGTGCTGGGCAAACAGCTTTTCCGCGGCCAGCAGGATCGCCTGCTTGCGGTCGGGCCGCGGCGCATCACCGCGGGCCTGGCGGGCGCGTTGTGCGGCGGAAAGGGCCTTGACGGGTTTGACGCTGCTTGCCATGGCGGTATTGAACACTTGTACAAGAAATTTGCACACCCGTACAAACCCTGACGATTTATCGCGGTCAGCAGGTGCCGGCCGCGCTAACCTGTGGCCTATGCCAAGCACCGCTCCCCCTTTCATTCCGCAGATCAGGCTGTACCAGGACTGGCTGCAACAAACCCATGGCCTGTCCTTCGCTTCGTATGAGGATTTGTGGCGCTGGTCGGTCACCGACCTCAACGCTTTCTGGCAAAGCATCTGGGATTATTTCGACCTGCAGTCGCCCACACCACACCGTGCGGTGCTGGCGGCCGACCAGATGCCGGGCGCCGTCTGGTTTCCGGGGGCGCAGTTCAACTATTCGCAGCAGGTGTTCCGCCATGTGCAGAAAGCCGACGCCGCGGGTTTTGCCGCGCTGATCAGCCACAACGAAAAAAGCCTGGCTGCCGGCGCGCCGCCGCGTGAGCTGAGCTGGCCCGAGCTGCGCCGCCAGGTCGCGTCGCTGGCGCTGCACCTGAAGGCGCAGGGCTTGCAGCCGGGCGACCGCGTGGCCGCCTACCTGCCCAACATTCCCGAGGCCATGGTGGCTTTTCTCGCCGTGGTCAGCATCGGCGGGGTCTGGAGCATCTGCGCGCCCGACATGGGCACCAACGCCGTGCTGGACCGCTTCAGGCAGATCGAGCCCAAGGTGCTGATTGCCTGCGACGGCGTGACTTATGGCGGGCGCGACTTTGACCGCACCGGCGTGCTGGAAGAACTGCGCGCCGCCCTGCCCAGCGTGAAACACGTGATCGTGCACGGCAACCTCGACGCTAGCAAAACCATAGCTGGTTGCGCACAACTGGCGGGGGCTACAGCCCGAAATGATGCTGAAGTGGCAGCTTTCGAGCCGATGGGGCTGCCGTTCGACCATCCGCTGTGGATTGTGTATTCCAGCGGCACCACGGGCTTGCCCAAACCCATCGTGCACGGCCATGGCGGCACCGTCATCGTCGCACTGGCGCTCAAGACCCTGCACAACGACGTGGGCTGCAGCTACGACGCCAACTCCTGGGGCGAGCGTTACCACTGGTACAGCTCGACCGGCTGGGTCATGTGGAACGCGCAGATGAGCGGCCTGCTCAACGGCACGACCTGCTGCATCTTCGACGGCAACCCGGGCGGCAGCAAGGACCAGCCCGACTGGACCACGCTGTGGCGCTTCGGCGCGCAGCTCGGCGTGACCTTTTTCGGCGCCGGCGCGGCGTTTTTTGCGAACTGCATGAAGGCCGGCATCGATCTGTCGGCGTGTGGGGATCTGACGAGCGTGCGCGCGCTGGGTACCACCGGCTCGCCGCTGTCCGCCGAGGCGCAGAACTGGGGGACCGAGCAGTTCCGCAAGCTCAAAGCCATTCGCCTTGAGCCTGTCGAAGGTTCTGCGAACCCGGCGCAAGTGCCAGCCGGGCTTCGACAGGCTCAGCCCGAACGGATACCAGAGATCTGGTGGTGCAATATCTCTGGCGGCACCGACTTCGCGGGGGCATTCATCGGCGGCAACCGCGAGCTGCCGCAGGTGCCGGGCGAGATGCAGTGCCGCCTGCTGGGCTGCGCGGTCGAGGCCTGGAATGAAGCCGGTGAGCCGGTGATCGATGAAGTCGGGGAGCTGGTGTGCAGCCGGCCGATTCCGTCCATGCCACTGTACTTCTGGGGTGACGAAGGCAACAAGCGTTACCTGTCGAGCTACTTCGACATGTACCCCAACGTCTGGCGCCACGGCGACTGGCTCAAGGTCACGCCATCGGGCAGTTGCATCATCTACGGCCGCTCCGACGCCACCATCAACCGCCACGGACTGCGCATGGGCACCAGCGAGCTGTACAGCGCGGTCGAGGCCCTGCCCGAGGTGATCGATTCCATGGTGGTGGACCTGGAGTACCTCGGCCGCGAGAGTTACATGCCGCTGTTTGTGGTGCTGCGTGAAGGCCTGGTGCTGGATGAGGCCATCCAGGCCAGGCTCAACAACGCGATCAAGACCGCGCTGTCGCCACGCTTCGTGCCCAACGACATTTTTCAGGTGCCCGAAATTCCGCGCACCCTGTCGGGTAAAAAGCAGGAACTGCCGATCAAGAAGCTGCTGCTGGGCCAGCCCATCGACAAGGTCGTCAACCGCGATGCGATGGCCAACCCCGGCTGCCTGGACTGGTACGTGGCCTTTGCCGCCAGCCGCGGGGCGGCGTCTTAGGCCGCCGGCTTGCGGTTCACCAGCACGATGCCGAGCGCCACCAGCACCAGCGCCGCCAGCAGGCTGGGCGTGGCCGCTTCGTTCAGCCACACCACGCCGAACAACAGCGCAAACAGCGGCGTCAAAAACACAAAGACCGAAATTTTGGTCGCCGGGTAGCGGCCCAGCATCCACATCCAGGCGAGGTAGCTGGCAAACGCGCCCACCACCGTTTGCAGTACCAGCGAGGTGGTGGCAAATGCGCTGAAACTCCAGGACCAGCGTTCGCCGAGCGCCAGCGAGATCAGCGGCAGCGCCACCGTGCTCACGGCGATTTGATAAAACAGCAGCTTCTCCGGCGACACTTTGGACAGGGATGAGGCGCGGATCACCACCGTGGTCAGGCCCCACAACATGCCCGCCACCAGCGCCATCAGGTCACCGACCCAGGTCGATGCGCCGCCCGCGCTGAAGCCCTCGCGCAGCGCAAAGGCCACGGCCGCAAACGCGCAGGCCAGGCCGGCCCACTGCAGCGGCCGCAGCTTTTCGGACTTGACCCAGATCGGCAGCAGGGCCGCGACCCAGAAGGGCGAGGTGTAGAGGAAAACCGTCAGGCGCGACGCGCTGGTGTACTGCAGCCCCAGGTAGAGGCAGGCAAATTCAGCGGCGAACAGGCTGCCGGCCAGCAAACCGGCCGGCAGGGAACCGTCGGCTGCAAACAGCCTGATGCCGCGCCAGGCGCACCACACCAGCAGCAGCACGGTGGCGCCGGCAAAGCGCAAGGCGGCCTGGAAAGCCGGGGCGACCTCGGCCAGCGTGGCCTTGACCAGCACCTGCTGGAAGCCCCAGAACAGGCAGCAGGCCAGCAGCAGGGAAATGGCGACGGCGTCCAGTTGTGTTTTGCGTACGTTCATGGGCCTGCATGGTAGCCGCAGGCGGCGTTTCGCGCCCCGGCCGGCTTACAGCGGGTGTTCGGTGTAGAAGCGTCCGCCGTGGAACAGCAGCGGCGCCGCGCCGCTGCGGTGGCTGCAGCGCTCGACCTCGCCGACAAAAATCACGTGGTCGCCTTCTTCATAGCGGCTGCGGTTGAAGCATTCAAAAATAGCCGCCGCACCGGCCAGCAGCGGTGCGCCGCCCACGCCCTCGCGCCATTCGACGCCGCTCCAGCGGCCTTCGCGCTGGCCTGCAAAGCGTTCGGCCAGCGCCTTCTGGTCGGCTGCCAGGATGTTGATGGCGTAGTGCGAGCCCGTACTCAGCGCAGGCATGGAGCCCGCTGACCGTGCCAGGCTCCAGAGCACCAGCGGCGGCGCCAGCGAAACGGAGTTGAAGGAGTTGGCTGTCAGCCCGATCAGCTCGCCGTCTTCGGCGCGCGCGGTCACGATGGTCACGCCCGTGGCAAACATGGCCAGCGAGGCGCGGAACTCCTGCGGCGAAAAGCTCGGGCGGCCCGCCTGGCGGGGAGGAACGGGGACGTGAAGCGGCATGCAGCTAATTTACCCCACACCGATGCCGCTGCCCGGCAGCGGGCCCGCTCCCACTGACGCTTAAAATCCGCCGATGTCCCTTCGTCTGCTGGCTGTCGTCCTGGTCTCCGTGTTCGCCACCTGTCCCGTTAACGCAGCGAGCCCCTGCGACGAGTTTGTGCGCAAGTTGCCCAACGTCAAACGCAGCCTGTGCGAATCGGCGCGGCTTGAGGCGACATCGGCACGTTCGGTACGCGGGCAGATCTTGTGGAAGCGCGACATCCAGCCCGAGGATGCGCAACTGCGGGTGCTGGTGCTGGGCGCGATTCATGGCGATGAACTCTCGTCGGCGTCGGTGGCGCTGCACTGGATCCAGCTGGCCGCGCAAACGCCGGCGCCGTGGTCACAGTCCATCCACTGGCGCTTTGTGCCGGCGCTCAATCCGGACGGCCTGTTGTCCACGCCGCCTCGCCGCGTCAATGCCAACGGGGTGGACCTGAACCGCAACTTCCCGACGCCCAACTGGGAGCGCGATGCGAAGGTTTATTGGGAAAAGCGCACACGCAAGGACCCGCGCCGCTGGCCCGGACCGAAACCCCTGTCGGAACCCGAGTCCGCCTTTTTGCACGGCGAGATGCAGCGCTTCAAACCCAACCTGATCGTGAGCATCCACGCGCCCTACGGCGTGCTGGACTTTGACGGACCCTCGGTGCCGCCATCGCGGCTGGGGCGCCTCTACCTCGACCAGGTGGGCATTTTTCCGGGCTCGCTGGGCAACTACGGCGGTGTGCACAAAGGCGTGCCGGTGGTCACCATCGAGCTGCCGAACTCGACAAGAACGCCGCTGGACGCCGAGATGCGCCAGATGTGGCTGGACCTGCTGCGCTGGATGAGTGAGCGCATGGGACCGGGGGAGCCCACACGGCCGCCGCGCGTTCCCTGAGGCTTCCGTGCTTGTGTTCATGCATCAAATAGGCCTCTGGCCCTTGCTGGGCGGGCGCAAGAAGCTATCAAATCAGGAGCAGATGTTGACGAGGCATCAGGAGGCTCAAGGCTTTCTGAGCTTGCCGTAAGCGGCATCGAGCGGCGGGCCCTTGTCCGTGTCCTTGAGGCCGCGCCGCAGGTCGGTGCTGGCCTGTTGGACCTTGGGGTCCGGTGCGGCGCTGGTCATGTCTGTTTCCTGGTCGCGTTCGTGGGGCAGCGCGAGGCTGGCCTCGTCCGAGGCATCTGCCGGCGTTGGCGAACGGCCCGCCCGGGCACGCCCGGGCGCCGCATCCTTGCGGGGCATGCCTTCACTGCTGCCTGGCGGTGCAGCGGCTGAACGGTCGGGAAGCGGGGGCGGGGCAGGTGTGCGCATGCTGGATTCCTCGCGGCCGATGGGCCGCTTCTTTGCTTTGTCAACTGTCGCCGCATTGCTGCCCGCCTGCTGTCAGTGCACTCGGTCAGGCCCTGTAGGAAAGCGGCGGTGCCGGCCGCGCTGTTCAACCTGCGCCCAACGTACTACGATGGGACCTTCGCCGCCGCCGCTGCCGGCGGCTTCCGGCCGGAGGTTCACACCGGTGGCTCTGTCATAAACAGGAATGCACAGGACATGGACATGGCATGTTGAGTTCTTGGGGCCTGCGTTCCCGCCTTGCCTTGCTGGCCGTGGTGGCCCTGCTGCCGGTGATGGGGCTGCTGGCATGGATGGCCTCCGGCAATCAGCGGGACGTGCTGCTGCAGGCCCAGGAACGGCTGCGCTCGCAGACGCAGCTGCTGGC
>CBFGNA010000112.1:0-7259 GCA_965650045.1 uncultured Polaromonas sp. | reverse complement strand
TTCAAGTTGATCGGGCCGGATCACAAGATTGTGGTGGACGTACACGACGACCCCAAGGTTCGCGGCGTCAGCTGTTATGTGTCGCGGGCCAAGACCGGGGGCATCAAGGGCGCTGTCGGGCTGGCCGAGGACCGGTCGGAAGCCTCCATCGATTGCCGGCAGGTGGGCCCCATCTCCTTTGTCAAACCGCTGCCGGTGCAGGAAGAGGTTTTCAGCGAACGCATTTCACTGATTTTCAAGAAGATACGCATCGTGCGCATGGTGGATGCCGCTCGCAATACGCTGGTGTACCTGACTTATTCGGACCGCGTGATCGAGGGCTCACCGCAAAACAGCGTGGCGGCAGTTCCCGTGGAGCGTTCCCTGAAAATTCCCCTGCAATAAAGTGCACCGGCTGCCAGCGCGGCTGCACCGTCCCACAGCCAACAAGGACTTATCCCTATAACATTCACGAGGGTGTTGCCGGACACTGCGGTTTGACACGGTGCGCCCGCCCACGCGGGCGCCCTTTCTTCCACAAAGGACAGGCCGGGCATGGCACGATTGACGGCGACACCATGGTGAATGGCCATTTCACCCCTCCTGCTTGCGCAGCGGCTGGCGCCGCAGCGGGTGCGTCTCGCACGCGGCGGAGGCAGCCTTGACACCCGACCGGGATTTGCAGGAGGAAATCCGCCGCCTGCAGGCCGAGGCGCTGCAATTGGGGCGCGCCAATGACGCCCTCAGGCGCGAACTGGCGGAACGCGATTTTGCACTGAGCACACTCAAGGGCAATGCGCTGCGCAGCCTGGCCGACATTTCCGGTGACTGGTACTGGGAGCAGGACGCGGACTACCGTTTTACCGAGTTCGGCGTGACGCTGGATCACAGCAGCTTCAGCCGGGAGCAACACCACAGCGCCATCGGCCAGCGTCCGTGGGAGCTGCCGGGCCTGGTGCCGCTGAGCAGCTCCTGGGAGGTCCACCGCGCCGGGCTTGACGCGCGCAAGCCCTTCCGCGACTTCGAGTACATGCGCACACGCGCCGACGGAACGCTCTCCTGGTTTTCTGTCAGCGGTGTGCCGGTGTACGACAGCGAGAACCGCTTTGCGGGTTACCGCGGGACGTCGCGCGACATCAGCGAGGTCAGGCGCGCTGACGAGGCCAGCCGCGACACGTTCAAGTTGCTCAATGCCATCGTGGACAACATCCCGATTGCGTTGCACCTGAAATCCGCGCAGGCGGGGATGCCGGTGCTGATATGGAACAAGGCCGCCGAAGAACTCTACGGGGTGGCGCGTGAGGAAGCCCTGGGCCGCACCGTGCATGACTTGTGGCCTGCCGAGGATGCCGACCGCATGTACGCCGCCGATCTGGAACTGGTCCGCACGGGGGTGGCCGAGGACTTTCCGGACCGTCGAACTGTCACCCGGCATCGCGGTGCGATCCACGTCCACATGCGCAAGATTGCCTTGCGGGATGCCAGCGGGAAGGTCAGCCACCTGCTGATCACCGCCGAAGACATCACCGAGCGCAAGGCGGCTGAAGCCCGCCTGCGCCAGAGCGAACTGCAGTTCCGCAGCCTGACGCAACTGTCCTCCGACTGGTATTGGGAAACCGATGAGCAGTTCCGGCTGACCGTCCTGTCGGGTGGGGAGACCGAGAAAGAACGGCAGTGGATAGGCGGCTTCATCGGCAAGGCTCGCTGGGAAATGGACCCGGGCCGGGCCCAGCAGCAGCTCTGGGCCGACCACAGGGCCACACTGGAGCGCCACGAGGTGTTCCGCGACTTCGAGTACCAGCGCTTCGATGCGGATGGACGGGTCAGCGTGCTCTGCATCAGCGGCGAACCCTTCTTTCATGCCGGGGGGCGTTTTGCCGGGTACCGCGGCGTCGGCTCCGACATCACCGCGCGCAAGCTCACCGAGGAAGCCCTGCGCGCCAGTGAGGCGCGTTTCCGGGCGGTGGTCGCCACACTGGCGGAGGGCCTGGTGCTGCGCGATGCCGGCGGGCAGATCATCGGCTGCAATGCCAGCGCGGAACGCATTCTTGGCAAGACGCTGGCCGAAATCCGGGGGCAGACCATCATGGCGCCCGAATGGCAGGTGCTGCGTGAAGATGGCGCCCTGATGCCGGCCGACGAGCTTCCCAGCGTGGTGGCCCTGCGTACCGGTCAGCCCCAGAACGACAAGGTGATCTGTTACCGCAAGCCGGACGGCCAGACCCTGTGGGTACAGATCAACATCCAGCCGCTGTTTGAAAACGCCGGCCCGGAGCCGAGCGGATTTGTCACGACGATCACCGACATCAGCAAGCGCAAGCGCGACGAGATGGAAATCGTCCGGCTCAATGTGGATCTGGAAAACCGGGTGCTGCGCCGCACCGCCCAGCTTGAAGCCGCCAACCGGGAGCTGGAAGCGTTTTCCTATTCGGTGGCGCACGACCTGCGGTCACCGCTGAGTTCCATCGATGGCTTCAGCGCCTTGCTGCAGAAGGCACTGCCCGCGAGCATCGGCGACAAGGCCGATCATTACCTGGTGCGCATACGCGCCGGCGTGCAGCGCATGGGCGAGCTGACCGATGGCTTGCTCTTGCTGGCGCAACTCTCGCGCACCAGCCTGCGCTGGGCGGCCATGGACCTCAGCGCCGAGGCCAGCCAGCTGCTGCGGCTGCATGCCGAGCGCGATGCCGGGCGCCAGGTGCACGTGCATGTCGAGCCGGGGCTGGTGGTGCGCGCGGACACCGCGCTGCTGCGACAGGTGCTGGAAAACCTGATCTCCAACGCCTGGAAATTCACGTCCAAGACTCCCAGGGCCGAGATCAGCGTCGGCACCGAGACCGGCACGGACCAGCAGCCGGTATATTTCGTCCGCGACAACGGCGCCGGTTTCGACATGGCCTACGTGGACAAATTGTTTGGCACCTTCCAGCGCCTGCATTCGCCCGAGGAGTTCTCGGGCAGCGGCATTGGCCTGGCGACGGTCAAACGCATCATCACCCGCCATGGAGGCCGCATCTGGGCCCAGTCTGCGCTGGGAAAGGGCAGCACCTTTTATTTCACGCTGGGCAGTGAGCAGGTGCAGGCCGACCAGGCCGAGGAGCCGGGTTTTGCACTGGCGCGCATGTCACGCGGCAGCCTGCTGGTTCCGGGCACGGGCGGCGGTACAGCCAGCAGCGACAACGACGCCTTCAGCCTCAGCGAGCAGCAATTCAGCAACGCCTTTGAACACTCGGCCATCGGCATGGCGCTGATTGGGGTGGATTCGCGCCGCTTGCGTGTCAACAGCGCTTTTTGCCAGATGCTCGGTTATTCCGAGGCCGAGATGCTGGCCCGCACCATCCACGACGTGACCCATCCCGATGACGTCGAGTACGACGTGGCCCAGCGCAAGCGCGCGCTGGCCGGCGAAATCGAGACCTATCAATGGGAAAAGCGTTATTTCCACAAGAGCGGCCGCATTGTCTGGGCGCACCTGAGCTGTTCGCTGGTGCGCGACACGGACCGCCGCCCGCTGATGTTCATCTCACAGGTGCAGGACATCACGGAGCGCAGGAACGCCGAAGCGGTGCTGCGTGAAAGCGAGGAGCGTTTCCGCGCGTTGACCGAGCTGGCGTCGGACTGGTTCTGGGAGCAGGACGAACACTTCCGCTTTGTGCAAATCTCCGGGAAAACCACCGACATGGGCCAGCGTGTGGACAACAACATCGTCGGCAAGACGCGCTGGGAGCTCACCGATGTGGTGATGGCGCCCGGCGGCTGGGACGACCACCGCGCGCAGCTGGAGCGGCATGAGGTGTTCCGCGATTTTGAGATCGTGCGGCAGGATATCCACGGGGCGCTGCATTATGAAAGCATCAGCGGTGTGCCGATCTTCGATGAGACCGGCCGTTTCACGGGTTACCACGGCACCGGCCGCGATACCACGGCGATGCGCCAGGTCCAGGATGCACTGCGGGCGAGCGAGTCGCAGCTGCGCGACATCACGGATACCTTGCCCGCGTACATCTCCTATGTGGACAGCAGCCAGCGCTTTCGCTTCCATAACCGCGCCTATGCGGAGGGCCTGGGGCTGTCGCATGACCAGATCCATGGCAGGCTGATGCGCGATGTGCTGGGTGAGGAGGGATACGCACTTGCGCTGCCCTGGGTCGAGGAGGTGTTGTCGGGTTATCCGGTGACTTTTGAGCGCAACCGCAAAACGCCGCAAGGGGACATGCGCGATTTTGTCGTGACCTATTTCCCGCGTTATGGTGATGGCGCGGACACGGGCCGGGTGATCGGGTTTTATTCACTGGGCACCGACGTGACCGAACTCAAGCGCATTGACCGCATGAAAAGCGAGTTCGTCTCCACCGTCAGCCACGAGCTCCGCACGCCGCTGACCTCCATCCGCGGATCGCTCGGCCTGATCTCGGGCGGGGTGGCCGGCGTGCTGCCGGACGCCGCGAAATCGCTGGTGGCCATTGCCAGCAGCAACTGCGAACGGCTGATCCGCCTGATCAACGACATCCTGGACATCGAAAAAATCGAGTCCGGCAAGATGAACATGGATGCGCAAGCGGTTGATCTGGGTCCCCTGCTGGCCCAGGTGCTGGCCGCCAATGAAAATTATGGCGGCGGCCACAAGGTCGAGCTGCGTCTGCAGCTCCCCGAGGGCCGGCTGATGGTCAAGGTGGACAGCGACCGCCTGGTGCAGGTTGTCACCAACCTCCTGTCCAATGCCATGAAGTTCTCGCCACCCGACAAACCGGTGGACGTTTGTGTGCTGCGCAAGGGTCCGCGCCTGCGGGTCGAGGTGCGTGACCAGGGCCCGGGCATCCCCGAGCCGTTCCGCCATCGCATCTTCCAGAAGTTTTCGCAGGCCGACGCCTCGGACACGCGCGCCAGGGGCGGGACCGGGCTGGGCTTGAGCATTGCGCGCGCCCTGGTCGAGCGGCTGGGCGGCAGCATCGGTTTTGACACCAGCATCGGTGCGGGCAGTACCTTTTTCTTCGAGCTTCCCGAATGGAAAGAAGCTGCCCTGGACAGCCAGGCGCCGCGGCTGCCAGCGCCGGAAGCCGGGCCGGGCAGTGCGCAGCCAGGGGCGCGGCCGCGTGTGCTGGTTTGCGAGGACGATCCCGACATTGCGCGCCTGATTGACATGATGCTGGACAAGGGCGGCTTCGACGCCGATCTGGCTTACAACGCAGCCCAGGCCCAGGCGCGGCTGGCATTGCGGCCGTATGCGGCGATGACGCTGGACCTGCGTTTGCCCGACGCCGACGGGCTGGTATTGATCCGTCAGCTGCGCCGCCAGGAAGCCACGCGCGACTTGCCCATCGTGGTGGTGTCTGCCCTTGCCGGCGAGGGGCAGATACGCTTTAACGACCAGCCGCTGTCAGTGTCGGACTGGCTGGACAAGCCGATTGACGAAAACCTGCTGATCCGGAGCCTGCGGCGCGCGATGGCCGGCGCGGGCAGCAGGCCGCGGATTCTCCATGTCGAGGACGACCTTGATCTCCAGCGCGTGACGGCCGCCATTGCGCAGGACTTTGCCGTGTTTGAATTTGCGGCCACGCTGGCCGAGGCGCGCGTGCGGCTGCGCCAGCAGCACTTCGACTTGGTGCTGCTCGACCTGACGCTGGGCGAGGGCTCCGGCTGGGACTTGCTGACTGACATTGAAGCCACCACGCTGCCACCACCGGTGGTGGTTTTTTCTGCAGCAGAGGTAGCGCCGGCGGCGCGCGCACGGGTCGCCGCGGTGCTGCTCAAGGCACAGACCACCAACGAGGAGTTGCTGCGCACCCTGCAAGGCGTGCTGCATGATCGCCGCGGGGCCGCGAGCTGAAGGCCCGGCCTTTGCGCCATTGCTAGCGGATTGGGTATCAAATCGGCCTCCAGCCCTTGTCTGGCGGGCGCAGGCAGCTATCGTTTTGGTAGCGGCTTCAGGAGGATGGGGAGGAGGGCGGCGTGGACAGCAGGGCGGTGTAGCGCCGCTGCATTTCCTCCGTGCTGAGCTTTTCAATCGGGTGGCCGACATTCCAGCGGTAGCCGAAAGGGTCGATGAAGCTGCCCGAGCGTTCGCCGTAAAACTGGTCCTGCGCGGCCATTTCCAGCTTGGCGCCGGCCTGCAGGGCGCGTGCGATGAGTTCGTCGCAGTTGTCCACATGCAGGTGCAGGCTCATGGACACCGGCGCGCCCGCTTGCGGCGCCAGCATGCCGTATTCCGGAAACTCGTCGGAGATCATCAGGGTGCTGGCCTGCAGGTCCAGCTCGGCATGGCCGACGCGGCCGCCGGGCTCCACCAGCCGGAATTTTTCACGGGCGCCGAACACGCGGGTGTAGAAGTCAATCGCCGCGTCGGTGTTTTTGACGCGGATGCAGGCAAACAATTCATGAATCGCCATGGGGTCTCCTCAACGTCATGTCGTCATCGGTACTGCGGCCGGGCTTCCAGCCGCGGCCTCAGCGTTTTTTCCCGCCGCTCAGGGCGCTTTCAAATTCCTCGCGCGACAGCATACCGTCCTTGTTGGTGTCGGCTTCGTCAAAATGCCGCGCCACGCCCCGAAAGCCTGCGGCTTCCTCGCGGCTGAGCTGGCCGTCGCGGTTGGCATCAATGAAGCTGAAGGCCTGTGCGATCTGCGCAGCGGTGTAGTGGGGTTCATTGGACGGCGCGCTCGCCACGGCAGGCGCAGGCGGCGCGGTCTGCGCCTGCGCGGCGGCACTCCACAGCAGCACGGCGGTGCCCAGCGCCAGCGCGCTGACTATGACAACAAGCAAAGGTGCTTGCCGCTGACCAGGCCGGACGTGCCCGGTGGCTTGAGCGTTGGCACGGGCGGGAGTCTGCGGACCGCGGTCCGGGTGCGAGCTCAGGTGTGAAGGCGTGGAACGAAAAATGAGGGAACGGGTCATGGAGCGGGCGGGCCGGGCAGGCGGTGAGTCTGACAAGGCTCTATTGGACGCCTGCCCGGCGCGCCCGGCCAGCGGTTTTTCAGGGTGTTTCGCAGGTTTACATTCGGCCCGCGGCGCGACACATTTCTTTGCTTTGTCACTGCAACGCCCTGAGCCCCGGACTTGTGAACAAAAAGACCTCCAGCCCTTGCTGGGCAAGGGCAAGCAGCTACTCTTTCAATAGCAAACCACAAGACGAAGGTGCGGCGGCAAGATTTGCCGATACCATCGCTGTCAACCCCGGCCCCACTTTTTGCACAGGCACCGCATCATGAAACTGTCCAGCATTGCACGATCATCTTCCCTGGAAAACCGGTGTTTCCTGCTGCTGTTGCTGCTGGTGTCGCTGG
>CBFGNA010000111.1:0-7333 GCA_965650045.1 uncultured Polaromonas sp. | reverse complement strand
GCATTCCGGCGCGCATCATTCCGTCCAAAACCGGCGAAAGCGCCGATGTGACAACCGCACAGAACAAGTTTTCGGCTTACGGCATCACGCTGGACGACGATCCGGTGTCGCAGGCCATGAAAGGCCTGATCGACAACGCGTCCTCGCAGGAGCACCAGATTGCGCTGCTCTGGCAGGCGATTGAAAAGCTCTCCGACGGCGGCCGCGCACACCGCGACTGTGTGCCTGACGATGCGGCGCGGCAGGAGAAGTTTGAGGCTGAGAAGCTCAACCAGTTGATGGGGAAGTAAGGTCCCGGTGGGCACCGGCGCTTGTCCGCTGCATCACGGCGGAACTTGGACCCTCAGGTCGATTTTTCTCGCAGGCCGACGCGTCTAGACCGCCGCCCAGAACACCGCAAACCATCCCTTCGGATCCGTCCAGTAATTGATCTCGGAGAAACCGGCCCGCCGCAGCAGCGCCGACATGGACGCCACGGTGTATTTGCAGGAGCTTTCAGTGTGAATGCGCTCACCGCCGCGGAAGTTGCGCTCACCGCCCGGCCAGCGCACCGTCAGGTTTTGCCGTGCCTGCAAATGCATCTCGATGCGGGATTCAGCCTCATTGAAAAGGGCCAGGTGGCGCCACTGGCCCTCATCAAAGTCGGACCCCAGCAGGCGATTGACATGGCGCAGCAAGTTCTTGTTGAAGGCGCCCGTCACGCCGAGGGCGTCGTCGTATGCGGCTTCCAGCGTGGCCTTGTCCTTGACCAGATCGATGCCCAGCAGCAGGCCGCGGGCCGCGCCCTGGGCCGGATCGGCAATGCGCTGCAAAAATCCCAGGGCCTGCTCGGGTGAAAAGTTGCCGAGGCTGGAACCCGGATAGAAAAACACGCGGTCCTGGTGCTGGACTTCAGGCGGCAGCACCAGCCCTGCCGAGAAATCCATGCCCACGCCGACGATGTCCAGCGCCGGAAACAGGCTCTGCACCTGCTCGGCCGCTTCGCGCAGGAACGCCACCGAAATATCGACGGGCACATATTGCCGCGGCTGCACGGACGGGATCAGGCGGGTGGCCTTGGCGCAGTTGCCGGCGCCGAGGTCGATCAGGCAGGGCCGCCGTATGCCGGCGCTGCCGAGTGCGGCCGCGATTTGCCCCTGGGCTGCTTCGAAAATGCCGGCTTCGGTGCGGGTCGGGTAATACTCGTCGAGTTGCGTGATGGCCTCGAACAGCTTGGAGCCCAGCGCGTCGTAAAAGTACTTGGGCGACACACGGGCGCTCACCTCACTCAGGCCTTCTGCGAGTTCCTCTGCGGCACTGGGCGCCGTTCCGCCCGGCACCGGGCTGTAACGATCAATGAACTGGGGGGAGGCGGGTGCCAGCGCGAGCCCGGCGAGATTCAGGGGGAGGTTCAAAATGAAAACTTCGAAAAGAGTGACTTAACTTTAAGGACGGACGCAAGACGCGTTTGTAGGACTGTTTCGCTTTGCTGGCAAGCGTGCCCTTCGGGGTTTCCCTGACGCGATGCCCCGATGCGTGTTCATCCATTCCCTGCGCCGCGGTCTGGATTGCCTGCCCTGCTAAGCTTGGTCGCCACCATGCCTTCTTTCTTTCATCCGATGACAACGCGGCGCTCGCTGTTGCAGAACGCGCTGCTCCTGGGCGCCAGCAGCGCCTTGGGCGGCCCCGTGCTGGCCGCGCCGGAGCTGGCCTACACGGTATCGCCCTGGCAGGGGTCCACGCCGCCCTTGCAGGCGCTGGACACCGCAGGAAAAACCTGGCGCCTGGAAGCGCTCAAGGGCCGTGCCGTGCTCATCAATTTCTGGGCGAGCTGGTGCGAACCCTGCCGGGCCGAGATGCCGACCCTGCAGCAGGTGGCGGATCTTTACGGCGCGGACAAGTTGCTGGTGCTGGCGCTCAACTTCAAGGAACACCCCACCCGCGCCGTGCAGTTTGCGTCGTCAACCGGGCTCAGCCTGCCGGTGCTGCTCGACCCGCAGGGGCAGGCTGCACGGGCCTGGGGCGTGAAGGTCTTTCCGACCACGGTCCTGATTGATCGCCATGGCCGGGCGCGGCAGCGCGTGCAGGGTGAAGTGGACTGGACCGGTGCCCCTGCGGGACAGATGATTGACGCGCTGCTCGGCAAGTAGGTCATCGCAGCACCTCTGCAGGAAGGCTTCGCGGTGACGGCTGGCCTTTGAATTGGGACGATAATTGCTGCTGGCCGGGAGATCTCCTGGCTGCATCGACATCCCGGCGCACCTTTTCATGCCCGGTCACGTCACTTCATCACATCCGGAGTTCTTTTGATGACCACCGTACGCCGCACCTTTCTTAAAAATACCGCTGCCGCCGCCATGGCGGCCACCTTTCCTGCCCTTCATTTCGCGCAAACGCCGGCTCGCGGCCACTTTGCACCGCAAAGCGGCGCCTGGCGCACTTTCGAGGTGACAACGCGCGTGGACATCCTCCAGCCGCAAGGCGTGACCAGGGTCTGGCTGCCGATTCCTTCGGTCAACAGCGATTACCAGCGTTCGCAGGGCAACAGCTTTTCCAGCAATGGCGCGACCGACCTGACCACCGACGGGGTGGACGGCGCCAAGATGTTGTATGCCGAGTTTCCCGCCGGCGTGGCCCGGCCCTTTGTCGAGCTGACCAGCCGCGTGCAAACCCAGGGCCGCGCCATCGACTGGGCGCAAAAAACCGCGGTGCATGAAGATGCCGATACGCTGCATTACTTCACCCGGGCCACCAAATTTTTACCAACCGACGGCATCGTGCGCGAGACCGCGCTGAAAGCCACCGCCGGCGCCAAGACCGATGTGGAAAAAACCCGCAAGCTGTACGACTGGATTGTCGTCAACACCTACCGCGACCCCAAGGTGCGCGGCTGCGGCGAAGGCGACATCAAGACCATGCTGGAGACCGGCAACCTGGGCGGCAAATGCGCTGACCTGAACGCCTTGTTTGTCGGCCTGTGCCGCTCGGTGGGCATCCCCGCGCGCGATGTTTACGGCGTTCGCCTGGTGCCTTCGGCCTTCGGCTACAAGGAGCTTGGCGGCAATCCGGCCAGCCTGAAGGGTGCGCAGCATTGCCGCTCCGAGGTGTTTCTCAAGGGCTACGGCTGGGTGGCCATGGACCCGGCCGACGTGGCCAAGGTGATGCGCCTGGAAACTGCGAACTGGATCAAGAACACCACCGACCCGGTGGTTGCGCCTGTGAACCAGGCGCTGTTCGGCGGCTGGGAAGGCAACTGGATGGCCTTCAACACCGCGCACGATATTGCGTTGCCGCACTCGAAACTGGAAAAGCTGGGCTTCTTCATGTACCCGGTGGCCGAAAACGCCGGTGGCCGTTTTGACTCCTACGCGCCGGACGATTTCAAGTACCAGATCACGGCCAAAGAAATCAAAGCCTGAGGGGTTTGAATGGTCAAAAAATGCGCCTTGATGGCGCATTTTTTTTGCTGAAAAGATTCGGCCTGCCCGGCGCGGATCCAGGCTCAGGGAAACGCCAGCCGCCGCTTGCTGCTGAACTGCCTGCGCTCGCCGGTAAACGGGTCGTCGAAGCTGATGGCTTGCGCCAGCAGTTGCAGCGGGAAGTGGTAGTCGTCCCCGGGCGTCGGGTCTAGCGGCGGGTACACGCGGTCGTTGACGATGGGCAGGCCCAGGGCGTACATGTGCACGCGCAACTGGTGTTTTTTGCCGGTCACCGGACGCAGCCGGTAACGCGCCCATGGCCCGCGGGTCTCCAGCAGCTCGATCAGCGTTTCGCTGTTCGGCGGCCCCTCCACCTCGGCCTGGCGAAAAAAAGGCTGGCCTTCGACGATGCGGCTGCGACGAACTTGCGGAAACGTCATCCCGGCATGGCAGGGCGCCATCGCCTCGTACACCTTGTCCACGGTCCGCTGGCGGAACAGGTCCTGGTAGGCTGCGCGTTCCTGCGGCTTGACGGAGAACAGCACAATGCCCGCGGTCTCGCGGTCAATGCGGTGGATGGGGCTCAGCCCGTCGAGACCCAGCCGGTTTTTGAGCCGCACCAGCAGCGTTTCCTGCAGGTAGTGACCGGACGGCGTGACGGGTAAAAAATGCGGTTTGTCCACCACCACCAGGTGCTCGTCCTGAAACAGCAGTTCCTCGTCAAAGGGAATGCGGGTTTCGGGCGGCAGGGCGCGGTAGTAGTACAGCCGCATGTGGCCGCGGTAGGGGCGCTGCGGTGTGACGGCCTCGCCGAACTCGTCAAAAACTTCGGCGTCCGCCATGCGCTGCAGCCAGACATCGCGCGGAATATCGGGGAAACGCTGGACCAGGAAATCGGTGAAGGTCGGCCAGTCGCCGCCCGGCAGGCTGACACAACTGGGGCTTACGCCCTCGCGCACCGGGAGTCCGCCGAATTTGCGAGCCCCCACGCTTGTCGCTTCGCGTACTGCGCTGCCCCCCGAGGGGGCGCTGCGCCTGCGGACTGGCAAAGCCAGATCCGCGGCCCCTGTTGATGAACAGTGGACCCCTGCGGCCGCACGGGCCTGGATTTCTGCAGCTTTAAGGGGCTTGGACACGCGTAAATACCAAGTCCCACACCCCGTGCCCGAGCTTGATGCCGCGGTTCTCGAACTTGGTGAGAGGCCGGTAATGCGGCTTGGGCGCGTAGCCGCCCTCTGTGGTGGCGGCGTTCTTCAGCAACGGCTCGGCGCCGAGCACTTCAAGCATCTGCTCGGCATACGGCTGCCAGTCGGTGGCGCAGTGCAGATAGCCACCGGGTTTGAGGCGGGTCACGAGCTGGGCGATCAGCGGCGGCTGGATCAGCCGGCGCTTGTTGTGTTTTTTCTTGTGCCAGGGGTCGGGGAAAAAGATGTGCACGCCGTCCAGGCTTTTCGGCGCCAGCATGTGCTGCAGCACTTCCACCGCGTCGTGCTGGACGATGCGGATGTTGGTGAGACCCTGCTCGCTGATGCGTTTGAGCAGTGCGCCCACACCCGGCGTGTGAACCTCGCAGCAGAGAAAGTTTCTGTCCGGCATCAGTGCCGCGATGTGGGCCGTGGCCTCGCCCATGCCGAAGCCGATTTCGAGAATCGTCGGCGCTGTCCGGCCGTACACCGCGGCAAAGTCCATGGGCTCAGGCGCATACGGCAGCAGGTAGGCCGGGCCCATATCCTCAAAGGCCTTGGCCTGGCCGAGCGTGGTGCGGCCGGTGCGGCGCACAAAGCTGCGGATGCTGCGGTGGTGAGCGACATCGTCGCCGGGAGGAGTTGTTTCAATCACCCCGTGATTTTACGGGCGCATAGCGGGCGGCCCATGGCTGCACCGCTTGCGCCAGCCAGCCTGCGACGTTGTTGGCCGGGGGCACCTGAAGGCCCAGTGCCTGCGCCGCGGCGTTCAGGCTGGCCAGCGCCTGGGCCGTATCCAGCGGCTGCGCGCCGTTTTGCTTGGAAAGTTTCTCGCCGTCCGCGCCCAGCACCAGCGGCACATGCAGGTAGCGCGGGGTGGGCAGGCCCAGCGCGCGCTGCAACAGGATTTGCCGCGCCGTGTTGTCGGCAAGGTCCTCGCCGCGCACGATGTCGGTGATGCCCTGCGCGGCGTCGTCGACCACCACGGCCAGTTGATAGGCCCACAGCCCATCCGCCCGCCGCAGCACGAAGTCGCCCACCGCCTGGCTGACATCCTGATGCTGCGGGCCAAGCCGGCGGTCCTGCCAGTCCAGCTCCGGCCTTGTCATTGAATTTGCTATTGAATTAGGAGCTGCTTGCGCCCGTCCAGCAAGGGCTGGGGCATGATTTGGCTCCTTATTTTTGGTCAGGAAACGCCAGGCGCGCGCAGGACGGCCTCGCAGCCCCTGCCGGCAGGTGCCCGGGTAGACCAACTCGCCATGGCGGGATTTGGGCCTTCCGGCGCCGGCGAGCGCCTGCGCAATGTCCTGCCGCGTGCAGGCGCAGGGGTAGGCGAGCCCGCGCGCGATCAGCTCATCCAGCGCCGCCTGGTAGGCGCCGCTGCGGGCCGACTGGTACAGCGGCGGCGCATCCGGCACCAAACCGCAGGCGGCCAGTTGCTGCAGGATCAGCGCACCGGCGCCCGGCACGCAGCGTGGCGTGTCGATGTCCTCGATGCGCACCAGCCACGTGCCCCCGTTTGCGCGCGCGTCCAGCCAGCTTGCCAGCGCCGCGACCAGTGAGCCCGCGTGCAGCGGACCGGTCGGCGACGGGGCGAATCGGCCGACATAGGCCCCAACGCTTGTCACTTCGCGCGTCTCCGACGATGCGCTGTGCCTTGCGCAAAGAAGACAGGAGCACTGCGCCTGCGGCCCGGCGAAGCCGGTATCGCGGCCCCTGCCGGTGAGGAGAGCGTCCCGGCGCGCACCTCATTCATCCGTTCGTCCTGAGCCTGTCGAAGGACTGTTGTCAGTCAGCAGTTGTTAACAGATGGCCAGAGCCATTTCCAGACCGGACAGGAAGCCGTCTTCCACGCGGTGGCCGGTACACCAGTCCCCGCAGGCGCCGATCCGGGACCTGGCGTCCCACAGAAAGGGTTTGCCCAGCACTTCGGTGGTCTGGGCGTAACGCCAGCGGTGCACCACCGCGTGCGGCGGCATGGCACGGATGCCGGTGACCTCGGTGAAGGCCTTGAGCAGCTTGGCCTTGACGCGTTCGTCGTCGTCCTCCAGATGGCGTGCGGACCAGTCGCGACTGGCCTGGACCGTCCAGCGCTCGATCGCGCTGCGGCCGGGCTTGGACGACTCGCGTGCCAGCCAGGCAATGCGGTGGTGGGTGCTGCGCGCGGCATTCCACTGCGGGCCCAGGTGCGGCAGGGTCGGTTGCAGGGCCTGCGGAAAGGCCAGCATCAGCGTCCAGCAGGGAGCGATGCTCACGCCGGCCAGCGCGGGCATCAGGGCCTTGCCCTGCTGCGAACTCAGCAGCAAGGCATGCGCCTGGGGCGCGGGCAGGGCCAGGATCACGGCGTCAAAGCCGGAATACACCAGGCTGCGCGCGCCGGGGCCTTCGGTCTGCAGTTGCCAGCGATCAGGATGCAGCTTGTCTGCTTCCATGCGGATCACCTGGGTTTCCAGCACCAGCGCGTCAGCCGCAGCCAGCGGGAGCGACCATTGCCGGGGCAAGGCACTCATGCCGGGGGAGGGGACCCAGTGTGACTCCTTGGGCGGCAGGGCAGAGGCCACCACGCGGCCGGCTTCATCCAGAATGCGCACGGTGTTGGCGCTCCAGGGGCGCACCAGACCAGAACTGGTGGCCAGTGCTTTTTCAAAACGTGCGTCGCGCACGGTGAAGTACTGCGTGCCATGGTCAAAATCGCCGAACTCGGAATGGCGCGTGGCCATGCGGCCGCCAGCGCCGCGGCTTTTCTCGAAC
>CBFGNA010000110.1:0-7334 GCA_965650045.1 uncultured Polaromonas sp. | reverse complement strand
CTCTCTGCGCAGTTCGAGAGTTTCATCGACCCGCTGGTCATCATGCTGTCGGTGCCCCTGTCCATGATTGGCGCGCTGCTGGCGCTCAAGCTCTCGGGCGGATCACTCAATGTGTATTCGCAGATCGGCCTGATCACCCTGGTCGGCCTGATCACCAAACACGGCATCCTGATTGTGGAATTTGCCAACCAGTTGCGCGGGCAGGGCATGGACATGCTGGAGGCCATCGTCAAGGCCTCGTCACAGCGGCTGCGCCCCATCCTGATGACCACCGGGGCCATGGTGCTCGGCGCCTTGCCGCTGGCCTTGGCGACCGGCGCCGGCGCCGAAAGCCGCATCCAGATCGGCTGGGTGATTGTGGGCGGCATGTCGCTGGGCACGCTGCTCACCGTGTTTGTGGTGCCCACCATGTACGCCCTGTTTGCGCGCCAGGCCGTGCCCGGCGCCAACAAGGCCGAGGCCAGGGAGCAGCCCGAGCCCCATCACGGGGCGACGGAATACGCCAAGTAAGGCGGGCGGCTCGAAGGATCGCAGGCAGCGCGCAGTGAGCGGGCGTGGGGGCTTGAGTTTTTTCGCAGGGTGACCCGAGAAAAAATGCGCCCCCTCGGGGGGCAGCGAGCTACACGCAGTGAGCGAGCGTGGGGGCTTTTTTACAAACTGCCGTCAAACATCATGACATCGACTTCCTGACCCACGGCCACGTTGCCCTGACCGTGGTGCAGCACGATCAGGCCGTTGGCCTCGGCCATCGAACTGAGCACGCCCGAGCCCTGGTTGCCGGTGGTTTTGACCTGCAGGGTACCGTCCGCTGCCGTGCTGACCGTGCCGCGCTGGTATTCGGTGCGACCCGGTTTCTTGCGCATGGCTTCGAGGCTGCGCGCCTTGAGTAAGGGAGGCGCGGCAGCCGTACTTCCCATCATCTGCAGCAGGGCAGGCCGCACAAAGGCCAGAAAAGTCACCATGACGGCCACCGGGTTGCCGGGCAATCCAAACAAGATGGCGCCATGGGGATTGCTATTGTTTTGAGAGCTGCTTGCGCCCGTGGATAAAGGGCTAGAGGCCGATTTGGCCTGAAGAATCCGGCCTACGGCCATGGGCCGCCCCGGTCGCATGGCAACGCGCCAGAAGGCCACGTCGCCGAGTTTTTTCATCATGGCCTTGGTGTAGTCGGCCTCGCCGACGCTGACCCCGCCCGAGGTGATGATGGCGTCGGCCTGGGCGGCGGCGCGGGTGAACGCCGCTTCCAGCAGCGCCGGCTCGTCGCGCACCACCCCCAGGTCGATCACCTCACAGCCCAGCCGTTTGAGCATGCCAAAGACCGTGTAGCGGTTGCTGTCGTAAACCGCACCCTCGCGCGGCGGCTCGCCCAGCGACAGGATTTCGTCGCCGGTGGAAAAGTAGGCCACCCGCAGCGGCCGCAGCGTGCGCACGGTTTTCAGGCCCAAAGAGGCCGCCAGCCCAAGTCGGGCGGGGGTGAGCAGCTCCCCTTTTGATAGCGCGGCACGACCCTGCATCAAGTCCTCGCCGCGCAGTCGCCGGTTGTCGCCGGGTTTGAGCAGCCTGGGCGGCAGTGTGATGCGGTCGCCCTCGACCGTCACAAACTCCTGCGGCACCACTGTGTCCAGCCCGGCGGGCATGATGGCGCCGGTCATGATCTTGACGCATTGCCCCCTGGCGACCGTGCCCTGCCAGGCCTTGCCCGCCAGCGCCGTGCCAACGATCTGGAGTTGCAGTTCGCCGCCGGCGGCCAACGCCGCGCCATCGAAGGCATAACCGTCCATGGCCGAGTTGTCGTGGGGCGGCACATCGAAAGGGGAGACCACATCGTCGGCAAGCACCCGCCCCAGCGCGTCGAACAGCGGCAGCTCCAGGCACTCGGTCACCGGCGTGACCAGCAAGGAGAGAAAACGCGCCACGTCGTCGGCAGGCAGGGCCTGTGGGTCGTAACCCTGCAGTTCGGCCGCGATCTGGGCGATGGATTTGACGGCGGGCGGTGTCACGGGCGCAGGGCTTCGAGCTGGTGCAATTCGGCCAGGGTGTTGGCGTTGAAAAAGGCGCGCGGGTCGTCGCCCGGCAAATTGAAGGGCACCAGCACCGTCTTGTGCTGCGCGGTCCAGGCGTCGATCTTGCGCCCGCCACCGGTGGTGAACACCGCCAGGCTTTCCAGCAGGCGGGTGCGCATCAGGCAGAACACCGGCTGGGCCCGCAACTGGCCGTCTTCCTCGGGCGCGGCGACCACGGCGATGTCGGCGTCCTCACGCGCCAGCGCCCCGGCCAGCCTGGGCACCATGTCTTCGCTGAACAGCGGGCTGTCGCAGGGCACGGTCATCATGTAAGGCGTTTCGCAGCGCTCCAGCCCGGTGATGAAGCCGGCCAGCGGGCCGGAAAAATCGCCCATGCCGCCCGCATCGGGCCAGACCGGCACACCAAACGACTCGTAGGCCGCCAGATTCCTGTTGGCATTGATCATCACCTCGCCGACCTGCGGCGACAGCCGCAGCAGGGTGTGCAGCGCCAGCGGCACGCCATTGAAATTCTGCAGTCCCTTGTCGGCGCCGCCCATGCGCGAACCGCGCCCGCCCGCCAGGATCACGCCGGTGATTTCTGCGCCGTCTATCGTGTCAATCATGATTGCTTGTCGGCATGGCCGTCGTGTTTTTTGTTGTAAGGCCGTTCGCCCTGAGCTTGTCGAAGGGTCGTGTGCACAGGAAAGGCAGGCTTCGACAAGCTCAGCCCGAACGGTTTGTGGTTTAACGCCATGACATGGACTCAGCCACCGATGTAACTCATCTCGACGCGTTTTTGCCCGTCCGCGCCTGGCACCGCCACATCCGGCGGCAGCGCCGCCCGCAGCTCCGAATACCGGTCATCGCGGCGCTGCCAGATGTGGCCCACGGCGGCGGAAATCTGCGCGTCCGAATAATTGCCGTCACGCAGCAGCGCTCGCAGGTCGTGGCCCTGGCTGGCGAACAGGCAGAGAAAAAGTTTGCCTTCCGTCGAGAGCCGGGCGCGGTTGCAGTCGCCGCAAAAAGCGTGCGTGACGCTGCTGATCACGCCGACTTCACCGGCGCCGTCAAGGTAACGCCAGCGCTCGGCGGTTTCGCCGAGGTAGTTGGCGCTGATGGCTTCGAGCGGAAATTCAGCCTGCAGCCGTTCGATCACCTGCGCCGAGGGCAGCACCTCGTCCATGCGCCAGCCGTTGGTCGCGCCCACGTCCATGTATTCGATGAAGCGCAAGACCACCCCGGTGTTGCGGAAGTGCCGCGCCATCGGCAGGATCTCGGCATCGTTGGTGCCGCGCTTGACCACCATGTTGACCTTGATGGGCGCCAGCCCGACTTTTTCCGCCACCTCAATGCCGCGCAACACGTCGGCCACCGGAAAGTCCACATCGTTCATGCGGCGGAACACCGCGTCGTCCAGGCCGTCCAGGCTGACGGTCACGCGCTGCAGGCCCGCATCTTTGAGCGCTTGCGCCTTTTTGGCCAGCAGCGAGGCATTGGTGGTCAGCGTGATGTCCAGCGGTTTGCCATCCGGCGTCTGGATCTTCGCCAGCATTTCAATCAGCACTTCGATGTGTTTGCGCAGCAGCGGCTCGCCACCGGTCAGCCGGATTTTTTCGACACCGTGCGCGACGAAAACGTTCGCCAGGCGCGTGATCTCTTCAAAGCTCAGCAGCGAGGTCTGTGGCAAAAACGCGTAGTCCTTGGTAAACACCTCGCTGGGCATGCAGTAGCTGCAGCGGAAGTTGCAGCGGTCGGTCACGCTGATGCGCAGGTCCCGCAGCGGCCGCGCCAGCGTATCGGCCAGCAGGCCGGTGGGCGCCTGGACGAGCGCTGGCACATGCGGCACGCGCGCGGCGTAACGCATGTCTGCGAGGGGAATGACTTTTTTGTCCATGGTGCGGTCCAAGGGAGAATTTACCCCATTGGCGCGGCGCAACGGCAGAGCCCGGGTCTTGCCCCCAATCGGCGGGCGTTATTCATTCTTGCTGTTGCTGTCGTATGGCCCAGCAAGTTCCGCAAGCGCAGCATTCCCTTGAAGCCACCCTTCGACAGGCTCAGGGTGAACGAAAATCGCCGCGAGTAAGGTCGGCGCCTTACACGCAGCGTCCGCCGTCCACCTCGATACACACGCCACTGATAAACGCGGCTTCGTCGCTGGCCAGATAGAGCGCGGCGTTGGCCACGTCCAGCGCGGTCGAAAAACGGCCCAGCGGGATGCTGGCCAGGAATTTGGCGCGGCGCGCTTCGCCTTCCGGGCCGGTGACCGTGCCGCCGGCGAACTGGGTGGACAACGCGGTGTCGGGATTGAACACCGGGTTGATGCAGTTGACGCGGATGTTGTCCGGGCCGAGTTCGGCCGCCAGCGACTTCGAGGTGGTGATCACCGCGCCCTTGGAGCCGTTGTACCAGGACAGGCCGGGACGCGGCCGCACGCCGGCAGTCGAAGCGATGTTGATGAAACTGCCGCCGCCACCGGCGCGGAACACCGGCACGGCGTGGATGGTCGAGAGGTAAATGCTCTTGACGTTGATGGCGTAGCAGCGGTCGAACTCTTCTTCGGTGGTCTCCAGCGCGGGCTGGTTCAGGTGGGTCCAGCCGGCGTTGTTGACCATCACGTCAAGCTTGCCGTGGCGCTGCACGGCGGCGTCCACCAGCGCCTTCATCTCGGCGGTTTTGGTCACGTCGGCCTTGAAGAACGAAGCCGTGCCGCCGGCCGCGACGATGTCGGCCACAACTTTCTCGCCGAGTGCGGCGTTGATATCGTTGACGATGACTTTGGCGCCTTCGGCCGCGAGGCGTTTGGCGATACCTTCGCCGATGCCGCCGCCGGCGCCGGTGACGATGATGGATTTGTTGCTCACGCGCATTTGTTTCTCCTCTGTTTCACACATAACTCCAGATTAATTTGAGAGTTTGACGCCGAAGTCACGGGCGTCGATCCAGCCGGTACGTCCATCGGCAGTAGCCACACGGATCGCCCAGATATGCCTGCCTCTCTGGGATTCAAGGATGGTCAATTTTTCACCTGCAGCCAGTTCGCCCTTTGGGGGGCGAACCAGATGCTTGGGCCAGCCAGGCTTGATCGCATCCGCCGGCTCGGTCCATAGGGCAACCGGGGAGATGATGGCGATGCTCGCAGGTGGACGCGACTTCCATTGGTAATACGCCAGGATAACGACGCAGGCCACGAAACCGAATCCAAAGGCGCGCCACGCGCTTTTACCCATGCCGGACGGCCACGGTTTTCAGCGTGGTGAAGCCGTACAGCGCCTCAAAACCTTTTTCGCGCCCGTAGCCCGATGACTTGACGCCGCCAAAGGGCAGCTCTACGCCGCCACCGGCGCCGTAGTTGTTGATGAAGACCTGGCCGCTTTTGACGCGTTTGGCCATGCGGAACTGGCGGCCGCCGTCCTGCGTCCAGACGCCTGCGACCAGGCCGAATTGCGTGGCGTTTGCGAGTTCGACCGCGTGGTCTTCACCCTCGAAGCTCATGGCGCACAGCACCGGGCCGAAGACTTCTTCCTGCGCCAGCCGGTGTTTGACCGGCACGTCGCGCAGCAGGGTGGGCGCCTGGTAGAAGCCTGTGTCGGGGGCTTCATCAACGATCTGGCCCTGCGCCACCATGGGGATGCCCGCCACCTGCGCGTCGCTCAAAAAGTCCCACACGCGCTGCTGCTGCGTCTGCCGGATCAGCGGTCCGACGTCGAGGTTCATGGCCGCCGGGCCGACACGCAGCTTCGCAAACGCCTGGCCGAGGCGGGCCAGAAGCGGTTCGTAAATCTTGCTGTCAACCAATAGGCGCGAGCCGGCCGAACAAGTCTGGCCGGCGTTCTGCACGATGGCATTGACCAGCGCCGGGATGGCCTGGTCCAGGTCAGCATCGGCAAACACGATTTGCGGGCTTTTGCCGCCCAGCTCCAGCGTGACCGGGCAATGCCGCTCCGCCGCCACCTGCTGGATCAGCGTGCCGACCGTCGGGCTGCCAGTGAAACTGATGTGGTCAATACCGGCGTGGCGGGCCAGGGCGTCGCCGACCTCGTGGCCATAGCCGGTGACGATGTTGATCGCGCCGGCCGGGAAGCCGACGTCGGCCGCCAGTTGCGCCACACGGATCAGCGACAGGCAGGCGTCCTCGGCGGGCTTGACCACGCAGACATTGCCGGCCGCCAGAGCGCCGCCGACGCTGCGGCCAAAAATCTGCATCGGGTAGTTCCACGGAATGATGTGGCCGGTCACGCCGTGCGGCTCGCGCCAGGTCATCACGCTGTAGCCGTCGAGGTAGGGCAGGGTTTCGCCGTGTAACTTGTCGCAGGCGCCGGCGTAAAACTCGAAGTAGCGCACCAGCGCGGCGGCGTCGGCTTTGGCCTGTGTGGTGGGCTTGCCGCAATCGCGCTGCTCGATGGCGGCGAGTTCATCGGCGTGTTCGGCGATCTTGCGCGACAGCGCCATCAGCAGGCGGCCGCGCTCGGCGGCGCTGACCTTGTGCCAGACGTTTTCAAAGCAGTCGTGGGCGGCCTTCACGGCCTGATCGATGTCCTGCGCATTGCTGCGCTGGATCTCGTCGAACACCTGGCCGTCCGAAGGATCAATGACGGGAATGGTTTTGCCGGACGCGGAGCGGACCGGCGCATTGGCGATGAAATTGAGTTGCATGCATACGATTTTCGGCGAAAACGCGGGTGCTGCAAAAATATGAACCAAATCGGGCACTGGCCCTTGTCCAGCGGGCGCAGGCAGCTATCAAATCAGTAGCGTCAGGCGGCGGCGCCAACGGCCGAGTAGGCCGGTGCATTGTCGGCCAGCCAGCGTGCCGACAGCTCGCTGGCCTGCTGGTCCGGGTGGAAGTTTCTGCCCAGATAGGCGCGCCAGGGCCTGAAGGTCTGGCGGATCAGGCCGCGCTGGCCGAACAGAAAACGCGCCGCGCTGGTCCATGTGGATACTTTCCACAGTGTGCCGTCGCGGCTGAGGTTGTTGACGGTCTGGCGCAGCACATCGCTGAGGAAAACAAAGGTGATGCGGCGGAACCAACGAATGCGCCATTCATGGTTTCCGCCCAGCGCGAGGTAGACATCGAAAGCCGTGTTCTTGTGCTCGGATTCCTCGGCGCTGTGCCACAGCCACAGGGTTTGCAGGCGTGGCTCGCAGGGCGCCATCACATCCGGATGGCCCAGCAGCCACTCGGCCAGAATCGCGGTGAAGTGTTCGTTGGCGGCGGTGATGGCCAGGGCGTGCAGCGGATTCGTGCCGGCCAGCAACTGCATGTTGCGCTCGGCGCGTGGCGCCCAGTCGTTGACCAGGCCGTGATCGGCGAGATGGCCGTTGAACAGG
>CBFGNA010000109.1:0-7384 GCA_965650045.1 uncultured Polaromonas sp. | reverse complement strand
CACCGTCACGCGATGGCCCGCCTGCATCAGGGTGCGCGCACAACTGATGCCGGCGATACCGGCGCCGACCACGGCATAGTGCCGGGGCGCCATTGCAGGCGTTCGCACACCAGCGGTGGCCGCAGTTCTGGATGATTTTCTGGCGGGTTTTGTTTTTGCTGTCATGGCAGCACTCTACACGCTGTGGTGACGCTCCAGCAATGCCAGCTGGGTCTGAGGGCTCGCCAACTGCGTCAGCCACCAGCTCAGGGCCCGCCCGGGCGCGACGGACGCCGCGGGTTCAGCTGCAGCTTTGCCGGATTTTTTGACGGCGCCATGGGTGCTGGCGCGCCACGCGTAACTCATGGCCACCGGACTGCGCGGCCGGTCCACGGTTTTGACCACGAGACGCCCGGCGGCGATATAGGGCCGGGCCAGGCATTCCGGCAAAAAGCCGCAACCCATGCCGCGCAGCTGCGCCTCCAGCTTGTGCTGCATGGTCGGCACGGTCAGCACGTCCTGGCCACCCAGCAAACCGACGCTGAGGCCGTCGCCCCGCAAGGTGGTGTCCGCCACGGCGACGGCCCGGTGCCGTTGCAGCAATTCGTCGCTGATGCTGCCTTCAACGGCGGCCAGCGGATGGTGCGGCGCCACGGCGTACACAAAGGCCAGCTGACCCATGGGCCGGTTCAGGATGCCGCGCGACTGCGTGACCTCCACCACGCAGCCGATGGCCAGATCGGCCTGGCCGGCCACCAGCGTTTCCCAGGTGCCTGACAGTGTTTCGGAGCGGATGCGCAGCCGGGTCGGCGGGCTCAAGGCGTAAAAGGCTTCGCAGAGTTCAAGCAGCGTGGTGCTGGAAACCACCCCGTCGGCAGTGATCGTCAGTTGTGGCTCCCACCCGGTGGCGACGCGGCGCACGCGGTGCGCCACGGCATCAAGCTCCGCCAGCAGGCGTTTGCCTTCGCGCAGCAGTTCGTGCCCGGCCTCGGTCAGCCGGGCCTGGCGCGAGGAGCGGTCGAACAGCAACACGTCGAGGGCGTCCTCCATCTGCCGCACGCGGTAGGTCAGGGCGCTGGGCACCACGCCGAGTTCACGCGCTGCGGCGGCCAGGCTGCCGGTGCGGTGCACGGCCTCAATCAGGCCGAGGGCCTCGGGGGTCAAAACATCGCGGACGCTGGACATGGCTTGGTTGTTGATTCAAATAATTTGAATGATGCCATCAAATCACGACAATTATCAAAGGCCGCGGCACGCCTACATTGGAGTCACTGGAATCAACAACAGACAACAAAGGACTGCACCATGCTCACACTCAGAAAATCAGCCGAACGTGGTTATGCCGACCACGGCTGGCTGAAGTCTTACCACTCGTTTTCTTTTGCCGGTTATTACGACCCGGCCCACATGGGCTTTGGCAATCTGCGCGTGATCAACGAAGACCGGATTGAGCCGGGCACCGGTTTTGGCACCCACGGCCACCGCGACATGGAGATCATCAGTTACGTCCTCAGTGGCGCCATCGGCCACAAGGACAGCATCGGCAACGGCGCTTCGATCCCGCCGGGGGACGTACAGCGCATGAGCGCCGGCCGCGGCATCCAGCACAGCGAGTTCAATCATGCGGCCGATGCCACCACCCATTTTTTGCAGATCTGGATCGAGCCCAATGTCACGGGCATTGCGCCTGGCTACGAGCAGAAAACTTTTGACGCCGCTGAAAAACGCGGCGCATTGCGGCTGGTGGCCTCCAACGATGGTGCCCAGGGCTCGGTGACCATCCACGCCGACGCCAGGCTGTACGCCGGTCTGTTTGACGGTGACGAGCAGGCAGAACTTGCGCTCGATCCGCAGCGCAAGGCCTATGTGCAACTGGTGCGCGGCGAACTGCAGGTCAACGGCCAGACACTGGCGGCTGGCGATGCAGCCAAGCTGGAGGGCGAGGACCGCCTGCAGTTGTCTGGCGGCAAGGATGCGGAGGTGCTGGTGTTCGATCTGGCACCATAACAAGTTCAGGCGCCAGGAACTTTCCTCACCGCGGCGCACACTGACTTGCGCGCCTCGGCGCTTCGGTTCATCATTTTTCTTTTTTATAACTTTTCAAAGAGGGCTCACCATGCTTAACTCACTGCAAAACCCGTTTTCCCTGCTTGGCCGCGCACTGATTGCGCTCCTGTTCATTCCAGCAGGCTTCGGAAAAATCGCCGGCTTTGCGGGCACGGCGAGCTACATCGCCTCCAAAGGCGTTCCGCTGCCCGAAGTGGCAGCCGCGATTGCCATTGCCGTCGAACTCGGGCTGGGCCTGCTCTTGCTGGTGGGCTTTCAGACCCGCTGGGCGGCACTCGGTATTGCCATCTTCACGGCGGTGATCACGTTTATCTTCCATGCCTATTGGGACGTTCCGGTTGAACAGGTGATGATGCAGAAGCAGGCCTTCTTCAAGAACATCGCTGTGGTCGGCGGCCTGCTGACGATTGCCGCATGGGGCCCAGGCGCCTGGAGCGTGGACGCCAAGCTCAAGGGCTGATCCGCTCAGCTGCTTCTCCCACAGGCCAGTCCCATCGCGCTGGCCTGTCTTTTTTTGATTCGAGGACAAGCCAATGACAACAGTTGTGGTGCTCTACCACTCCGGCTACGGCCACACCCAGCGCATGGCACAGGCGGTGGCCGCCGGTGCGGGCGCTGAGCTGCTGGCCATTGATGCGGATGGCAACCTGCCGGAAGGCGGCTGGGACGCCTTGGCCGCGGCCGACGCCATCATCATGGGTTCACCGACCTACATGGGCAGCGTGAGCTGGCAGTTCAAGAAATTTGCCGATGCCTCGTCCAAAGTCTGGTACACCGAGGGCTGGAAAGACAAGCTGTTTGCGGGATTTACCCACAGCGCGGCGATGAACGGCGACAAATTTTCGACACTGAATTACCTGTTCACGCTGGCCATGCAGCATGGCGGCCTGTGGGTCAGCCAGGGCGTGTTGCCCAGCAACAGCAAGGCCTCACAGCGCAACGACCCGAATTACCTCGGCTCCTACAGCGGTGCCATCGGCCAGGCCCCATCGGACGCCGGCGCCGGTGACATGCCGACTGGTGACCTGGATTCGGCGCGCGCTTTCGGCGAACGTGTCGCTGCTGTCAGCGCGCGTTTCAAATCCTGACGGCCACGGCTTCAACACACTGACGCATTCAAGGAGTTTCCATGCCTGTTGAACTGACCCGCGAGAAAAGCCATGATCTCGCACAATCCCTGGTCATCGGCCGCCACAGCCTCGCCGCCGACGCGACACTCAGCGAAGGCGGTGATGACGCCGGCCCCAGCCCGCACGACCTGTATGACGCCGCGCTGGGCGCCTGCAAGGCCATCACCGTGCTGTGGTATGCCCGCAAGAAAGGCATTCCGGTGGACGATGTGAACACCGTGGTCACACGTGACGATTCCGGGGAGCGCGCCGGCGTCTACAAACTGGCTGCCACCTTGCAGATTCGCGGAACGCTCAGCGATGCCCAGTTGCAGGAGCTCGAAGCGGTTGCCAAAAAATGCCCCGTTCACAAACTCATGTCCACCGTCACGACCGAGATCAGCACGGCTGTCGAGAGGCTGTCATGAGTGTGCTGCTGACACTGGGCGGGCACGACAAGGACCTGGGCGGCGGCTTCAAGGTGCGTCGCCTGCTGCCGGCGGCGCAGCGGCAGTCGGTGGGCCCGTTTCTGTTTTTTGACCATTTCGGCCCGGTCACGATCGCGCCCGGCGGCTCGCATGATGTGCGCCCGCACCCGCACATCGGGCTGGCCACCGTGACCTATCTGTTCGACGGCGCCATCATGCACCGCGACAGCTTGGGTTTTGAGCAGCGCATCACGCCGGGCGCCATCAACTGGATGACGGCCGGCCGGGGCATCGTGCATTCCGAGCGCGGGCCGCAGGACCTCAAAACCAGCAGCTACGTCAACCACGGCATTCAGCTGTGGGCGGCGTTGCCGCGCGAGTTTGAAGAGGTGGCGCCCGATTTTGAACACACGCCGGCCGATGTGATTCCATCGGTGACGCTGGGCGCGACCCAGGTGCGTGTGCTGATCGGCGAGGCCTTCGGCCTGAAGTCACCGGTCAAGACCTTCGCGCGCACGGTTTACCTGGATGTGCAATTGGCGGCGAATGCCGCGTTCGAATTGCCGCCCTTGGCCCAGGAACTCGCGGTTTATGCGGTGGACGTTGCTGTCACGATCAACGGCGAAACCGTGCCCGCGCACCGGCTGGCCGTGCTGGCGCCGGGGGCGGCCGTCCAGTTGCTGGCCAGCCAGCCCACGCGCCTGATGGTGATAGGCGGCGAAGCGCTCGACGGCCCGCGCTTCATGTGGTGGAATTTTGTGTCCAGCCGCAAGGAGCGCATTGTGCAAGCCTCGCGCGACTGGGAGGCGCAGTCCATGGGGACGGTGCCCGGTGATACCGAACTGATTCCGCTGCCGGAGCGCCGTTTCACTGAAGGGTGACTCGCCCGCTCAGGCCACGTCCCGCGCCAGGCGCAATCCGCTGAACTGCCACCGCGCATCGGGCGGGAAAAAATTGCGATAGCTGGCGCGGATGTGGCTCTGCGGCGTGGCGCATGATCCACCGCGCAGCACAAACTGGTTGCACATGAACTTGCCGTTGTATTCACCGACCACACCTTCCCAGGGCTTGTAGCCGGGGTAGGGGTTGTAGTTGGACTGGGTCCATTCCCAGACATCCCCGAACATCTGCGCCGGGCCGCCCGCAGCCTGCTGCCGCAGGGGAAGCGGGTGATAGGCGGCATTTTCAACAAAGTTTCCCTGCAGGGTTTGCTGGGCCGGCGCGCTGCGGGCAGCCAGCTCCCACTCAAACTCGGTGGGCAGCCGTCCGCCAGCCCAGCGTGCGTAGGCATCGGCTTCAAAATAGCTGAGATGGCATACCGGGGTGTGCGCGTCCACCTGCACCAGTCCCTGCAAGGTGAAATTCTGGTAGCCCTGGTTGTCTCCGTCGTGCTGCCAGTACAGCGGCATGGCCGCCTGTTGCGCCTGCACCCAGTCCCAGCCCATGGACAACCACAATTCGGGCCTGCGATAGCCGCCGTCTTCGATGAAGGCCATCATCTCGCCGTTGGTGACCAGACGGCTGCCGATCTCAAACGGCGCGATATACACCTTGTGGCGCGGCGTTTCATTGTCGAAAGCAAACGGGCCATCCAGCGATTCCAGAAAACCATGCTCAAGCAGGCCGCCTTCCAGCGCGATCCAGCCCGGCGCCTGCGGGCTGATGCCGGCCAGCGGCCAGTGGCGCGCGTAGGCCGGCCGGCCGGGGTTGAAGGACAGCGCGTGTTTGATGTCGGTCAACAGCAATTCCTGGTGCTGCTGCTCGTGGTGCAGGCCCAGGGTGACCAGTGTGTGCAGCGTGGCGTCGTCCGGCTGCCGGGCCAGCAGGGCCAGCATCCGCTCGTCCACTTCAGCGCGGTAGGCCAGCACCTCGTCAAACGCCGGGCGGCTGATCAAGCCGCGCTGCGGGCGCGGGTACTTGTCGCCAACACCGTTGTAGTAACTGTTGAACAGCACGCGAAAGCTCGCGTCAAACGGCTTGAAGTCCGGCTCAAAACGTTCGAGGAGAAAGGTCTCGAAAAACCAGGTCAGGTGCGCCAGATGCCATTTGGCCGGACTGGCGTCGGGCATCGATTGCAGCTGGCAATCCTCGACGCTCAAGGGACCGGTCAAGGCCACGGTCTGGCCGCGAACTTGCTGAAAGCGCCGGGACAGGTCCGATTCTCTTGTGCCTGCCGACAGGTTACGTTGAACAGCTGGGTGAGAAGTCATGGCGCGCACCGCGTGAGTCAATCAACCAGACAGCTTTTCACGGTTTGCGGCTCCTGGCTGTCAGACAAGACGCCGATATCCACCCGCGGCTGCAAGGCCACGTTCACGGCCCGCCGGTCGTCAAACACAAAGCAGTCGCCGTCGAAGTGAGCAGCACCGTTATCTTCAAAATATTTCAGGATGCCGCCTTCGAGCTGGAAAACGTGTTGAACACCGGCCTCCCGCATGAAGATGGCGGCCTTCTCGCAGCGTATGCCCCCGGTGCAAAAGCTCACCACGGTTTTTCCCTGGAGTTCCTCACGATGGTCGAGCAGGGCCTGTGGGAATTCGGTGAACTTGCGGATGCGCCAGTCGATGGCGTTCCTGAAGGTGCCGACATCGGTTTCAAAGTCGTTGCGGGTGTCCAGCATGACGACGGGCCGGCCTTCGTGGTCGCATCCCGCGTCCAGCCAGCGTTTCAGCGTCTTCGCATCCACCGATGGCGCGCGGCTGTTTGCGGGGCGGATGGCCGGATGGTCCATGCGGATAATTTCTGGCCTGATTTTGACCAGCAGTTTGCGAAACGGCTGGACGCTGGACCAGCTTTCCTTGACTGCCAGGTCGCGGAAGCGGTGATCCCGGCGAAGCCATGCCAAAAAATCATGAATGCCGCTGCTGTTGGCGGCGAGGAACAGGTTGATGCCTTCTTCGGCCAGCAGTACCGTGCCGCGGATGGCGTGGCTTTGCGCGGCATCACGCACAGCGATCTGCAGGCCGGTGAGATCGTCCAGGGAAATGAACTTGTACGCTGCAACGTTCAGAATTTGCATGATGCAAGGCATTGTAGGCAGGGCACGCGCACCGTGTGGGAGCGCAGGCGGATCGCAGCTGGCAGGCAGCGTCCTAGAATGAAGCCATGTTTGTTCATTTACGTCTTCACACCGAGTTTTCCGTCGTTGACGGCACCAACCGCATCGATGAGATCGTGCAGGCCGCAGCGGCAGACGGCCAGCCGGCGCTGGCGATCACCGACCTGGGAAACCTGTTCGGCACGGTGAAGTTTTACAAGGAAGGCCGTGGCGCCGGCGTGAAGCCATTGATCGGTGCAGATGTCTGGGTGCAGGTGCCGGGCAAGGATGCAACCGCGGCACCGGCGCGCCTGCTGCTGCTGGTGCAGAACCGCCAGGGCTATCTCAATTTGTCCGAACTGCTGACGCGCGCCTGGACCCGCGGCGTGGTGCGTGACCAGGCCGTCATCAGCCTGGAATGGCTGCAGGAACTCGGCGAAGGCCTGATCGCGCTGTCGGGCGCGCAGGGCGGGGCAGTGGGCCAGGCGCTGGTGCAGGGCGATGGCGCACGTGCCGTGGAATGCGCGCTGTATTTCGCGGGGCTGTTTCCGCACCGTTTCTATATCGAGCTGCAGCGCGCCCAGCGTGTGGATGACGAGCAGCATGTGGTGGCTGCGGTGCAGCTGGCGGCCCGGCTCAAGCTGCCGGTGGTGGCGACCCACCCGGTGCAGTTCCTCGGTTATGAAGACTACGAGGCTCACGAGGCGCGTGTCTGTATCGCCGGCGGCGAGATCCTGGGCAATGCGCGGCGCGTGCGCAAGTTC